>NZ_JAKLSP010000021.1:0-135824 GCF_022014505.1 Pseudomonas sp. PGPR40
GGTGATGCGTAAATACCTGACCGGGTTATGGGCGTGCATGCGTTCTGGAGAGGAATTTGATACGGCCAAGCTTTTCAGCGAAAAACATCTCGCGAAAGCTTGACCGTGAACAGAGTATCTACAGGTTTCATTTGCCGAGAGACCACGTCGGGTGGTCTCTCGGTTTTTTGCATCAGGCAAACACGAAATACTTACGCACGGTCTCAACCACTTCCCACGTGCCTTTCATGCCTGGCTCGATGACGAAAATATCACCGGCGCGCAGGTGGATCGGCTCCATGCCTTCCGGGGTGATGATGCAGTAGCCTTCCTGGAAATGGCAGTATTCCCACTTCACGTATTCCACGTACCACTTGCCCGGCGTGCAGATCCAGGTGCCCATGATCTTGCTGCCATCTTCGCTGGTGTACGCGTTGAGGTTGACGGTGTGCGGGTCGCCTTTGAGTTTTTCCCATTTGCAGGCGTCGAGCACGGGCAGCGGATGGGTATCGCGTAGGACGGTGATAGGTGCGGACATGTCAGCTCCAGGCTAGCGGCGGGATTGAAGAAGCAGCCTATCGCCGAGAGGGACCACTCGGATGTCTGGGGTCGACATCCAGTTACCTGTAAACGCTGATGCGAGAGCCTATGCAAGGCTGTTTTGCACCGTTGCTGTGCATTTGTGACGTTTTTGCTACAGCAATGCACCATAAAAGTTCAATGAATTTTTAGACGAAAACGAAATAACCAGCAGGACATCTATTGCAAAACAAAAAATCGTCTGTACTATAACATTCGTACTAGCGGACTTTCCCGCCAATGGAGTTACATTTTAGTCACGGACAGACTTTATTCAGCTTTCTCAATCATTAATTTTCTGACTTGGCCGTTGGCTCAAGCGCTGCTGTCTACCTGTAGTTGTTTAAATGACGAGTACAGTGGAATAAATAATTAATTAAAGTTGCGCAGACGCAATGTCGTGCGTGCTTTGAGAGTGCGAAAAATAAATCGTTAGTTATTGCTTGTGCACGGGCGGATTTGTCCGCGGGGTTTCTGTGTGCGTTAAATAATCTTGCATCCCGTATCAATGGAATGAGGCTTTGCTGTGGATGACACTAATGTAGTCGAAGTTTTAACGACGATCGACTCTGGCAGTGAGCTCGGTCGGCATGTATGGATTCGTGCCGCCAGTCGTCTGCAAAATGTTCAATTGGGTGATGACTGTTTTGTCGGGTTCAAGTCTGACTTGAAGTTTGTCGCCATCGGTAAGGCAAGCATGCTGGCTACCGGCGTGCAGTGTTTGGGTACCGCTCAATCACCGATCCGGATCGGCGCAAACGCCTGGCTCGGTGCGAAGGTTACGGTGCAATCGGGTGTCTCCATCGGGGCTGGCGCAGTGGTTGCCGCGGGGGCTCTGGTGGTCTCGGATGTTCCGCCCGATGCTGTAGCGGTTGGGCGCCCCGCGCGCATCATCGCCTCTCGCAATGTGGTGGAGGATGGCTCGCCGAGCCCCGAGCGCGTGCTGGCGAAGGTGCGGGAGCGGGCGCGTCAGGGCATGCCTTCATTGCTCGACCGGGCCTCGTTGTCCGTGGCCCGACTCAAGGAGCTGAACCCGGATACCCAAACCTGGGACATCAGTGAAGACACGCTTATCGATGCCGAATTGCGCGGTGGTGCCTCGGTGGACATCGCTCGGGACTGCATCCTGATCGGGCGCAGCGCGCGCCAGGGCGGAATCTCGCAACTGGGTGGCATCGATATTGGAGCGGGGGCTTCGTTGGCTGAAGGCATCGTTATCGAGGCCGCAGGCGGAGTCACGATCGGTGCCTTCAGTGAGTTGGGCGCGCGGGTCACTGTCGTTACTTCATCACATGATCATTCATTTCGTTCACTGCCTTGGGAGGAGGCCCCTGTACGCATTGGAAGTCGCTGCGTTATTGGTGAGGGAGCAATCATAGTTGGTCCACTGAGTATCGGTGATGGTGCCGTTATAAAACCCTATTCAGTGGTTATAAGGGATGTATTGGAAAACACTGTGGTCAATGGCGTTGTTCAACTAATGGAGATTCAGGAATGATTTTATTTGCCCCCAACCCTACCGGTTCCGGACATAACATGCGGGCTCTTTCCATCGCTCAGGCGATAAAGAAACAACGTCCGGATATGGCGTTGACCGTGGCGCTGGCTTCCTTGCAACCGACCTTCACGCCATTGTTCGAAAAGGCCGGCGTCGAGGTGGTGGACATCGCTGGGCGACTGGTTGATTACTCGAAAAAAAGCAACTTGTCGAAAGAGCTGGACTGGGCCAATTACATTGGTGGTTATATCGCCAATACCTTTTTGTCCGGCGAACGAATCCTGTCTTATCTGGCGTTGATCGCGGAGTACAAGCCGGCGGTGCTGGTGTCGGACTACAACATGGCGGCCTGCCTGGCGGCGATTTTTAGCGGTACGCCGCTGGTATTCGTGACCGAGCGTTATGACTTCACCCTCTGCCAACTGGAAGACAGCGACCTGGCCGACGGCGGATTCGAAGTCAACGCCCTGGAGATGGCCAGAGCCCGCACGGCCCTGCACAGCCAGTTCTCCTGGATGATCAATCAGAGCCAACTGGTCCTGACTGACAAGCCCTACGTCGCTTCCCTCGATCAAGGCACTCCGGTCGCCGAGGCCTTGAGTGCCGGCAAAGCACACTTCGTCGGGCCGATGATCCGTGACATCACGGTGCAAAGCGGCTTGAACGTGCGCGCCGAACTGAACCTTGGCGACTCGCCGTTCATTGTTGCCTCCATCAGCGGCACTACGATGTTCTCGCAAAACAAGGAAGCGCTGCTGGCGGCTTACCTGGAGAGTTTCAAAACTCTGCGCGAGCGCAATCCAGAGCTGAAAATGGTGCTGCTGGGACGTCAGGATATCCAGGCCCAGGAAGGCGTGATCTGCGTGCCGTACTACCCGGACTGGATGGGCCTGTTGCGTGAAGCCAGTCTGCTGATTTCGGCGCCAGGCTGGATCACCGTGACGGAAATTTCAGCGCTGAACATTCCTACGTTGTTCGTCCTGCCGTCGAAATCGGAATACCACGAACTCGAGGCCCTACGTCGTCTGGAGCTTCTGGGTTTCCCGACCCATCTGGGGCACGACCAGCACCGGATCGTTGAGTTGGTGGCGGGCGAGCTCGAAAAAAATACCAACGCAGCCGATTACTTTGCCCCTCATCAACAAGTGGCCGCCCCGGACGGCGAAGGCGCTGCCCGCGCTGCCACGCGGATTATCGAGTTGTGCCAGGACGCCATTGTCCCGTTGACCGAAAGCAAAGCCGCCTAACCTCATGGAAGAGGAATACACCATGTCGCTTCATCCACAGTTCCTTTTTGATCAAGGCCTCAAAGACGCCGAGTACGGTGGTTATTTCGCAATCACTGATGCCTGCGGGCAGGTCGCGATTTCCAGTGACAAGCAGTTGCAGGATCAGGTTGAGGTGACGCTCTACCAGGCAGCACATGGCAGCGAAGCGCAATTGCGTTTCGCCCATGAGGGCCTCATGCGTTTGTACGATGGCCAGCACGCGGGGTTTCACGAGCTCGCCGATCGGTTCTGGACGCCCCACGGTTCGGGGCGTTGCCGGACGCTGACGCTGCAACTGGATGCGTTGGCGGCGTTGATTACCTACCAGCGCAAAGTGCCGCAAGACACCGCAAACCTGGCCAACATCAAGGCGATGCTGGAAAAAATCGAAACGGTCTATAGCCGATCGGGCGTAGCTGGCATCTATAGCAGTGACTGGTCCGAACCGCTGGAACTGGCCACCTCGATCGAGCTCGACATCAGCGCTGTCAATTTGCTCTCGTTGATCGGCACCGATCCGCTGGGAGCCGGCCTTGTCGGGCATCTTGAAGTGCATGCCGAAAACCTGATCGCCCGCGTCGCCGGCAGTGCCAGCGAGCAGGGTGTCGATGTGGCGTTGAGCCGCTGTGCCGTTCGAGCGCAGACCAGTCTTGCACTGGTCGGATTGGCCAACGTTCGCGATGACAATGCTCTGTCGAATCTGGCCCGCTCGTTTCTCAAGCAGACCTTGGCCTTGTTCCGTGATCCGGCCTATGGCGGGTACTGGGACCGCGTGTGTATCAACGGCAAAGTGCGGGTTGATTGGCACACGTCTTACAAGAAACACGAGTCGCCATTTCCAATCAAGACGGCCTATGACGCAGCGCTGCTGTTGCAGTCGATTGAGGCGTTCCCGGCGGATGCGCACGACCTCGATCGGGCCGGCGTGACGGCGGCCTTGCTGGATTTTCACGACAGCCGCAACGGTGGGCTGTTCATGGGCAAAGGCTATTTCTGGTCGACCCCCGATGACCCGACCGTGCCCTTCATTCGGCAGTTCTGGGCGCCGCCGCGTCAGCCCGGGATCTTCACCATCGGCAACCTGACGTACCTGCCGTTGCATTTGAAGAGCCTGAAAACCCAGCTCGCCGCCGCGCAGGCGCTACAGGCGACTCAGCCAGTCACGGCAGTGCATCATCACGATGACGCGGCGTTGGTGGCACAGGGGCTGGAAGGCATCGATGGCGGTGGCGATGTGCAGGACATTCATCCGGCAGCCGTTCCGGCGATCAATGTTGACTTGAAGCGCTACCTGGCCTGGCTGTCCCAGGCTCGGGCCTCCAGTGACACACCGTACGGGTTGACCGCTGAAACCGCTCCGCTGGGGTTTCGGGCAGACAAGACGTGGCAGGTGTTTTCCGGTCTGCATGTGATCTCGGATTTGCATGCCCTGGGCATCGAGATTGAAAACAAGACGAGCCTGATCGACTGCATCAAGTCATCGCAAAACGCAGACGGCGGTTTTGCCGAACAACCGGGTCATCTCAGCGATGTGTTCGCCAGTTATTGCGCAGTGCTGTCACTGCGGGTGCTGGGGGCGCTGCCGGATGATGTCGAAGGTTGCGTGCGTTACTTGCAGGCGTGCCAGAACCCGGACGGTGGTTTCGGCGATGTCGCGGGTTATGTCTCCGATATCTGGCACACCAACCTGGCGGTCTTGTCGCTGCATGCGCTCGGCGCTCGGGCACCAGACGAGCAGGCCGTGCAGGCTTTCGCGCTGCGATGCCAAACCGCCGATGGCGGGTTTGCCAACAAGCCGGGTTATCCACCGGATGCGTTCTCGGTGTACCGCGTGGTTTCCACGCTGTTCATCCTCAATAAACGCATCGTCAATGCACAGCAGACTGTGGCGTGGCTGCAAAAACTGCAACAGCCCAATGGCTCGTTCCATTATCGGCCCGGCAAGGCTGTCAGCCTGGTGGGCTCCTACATGGCCATCGCCGCGATGTATTTGCTCGATGCCCAACCCGACTACTTGCAAGCGTCGAAGGACTGGATCGCTGCCCATCAAAAACAGGATGGCGGGTTCGGGCCGCTCAATTCGACGTCGGCCACCACCGACGAAAGCTTTGTCTGCATTCAGACCTTGCTGATTTTGGAGAAAGGCTTGAGCCAGTACTGGGTGGCCTTGCTCAACTGACCGATGGCTCGATGGCAGACGCCAATCGATGGACTGTGAATCATCATTTGGCCAAGGGAGGCGCTGATGAAAATTTTAGTGACAGGGGGCGCGGGCTTTATCGGCTCGGCACTCGTGCGGTATCTGATCAACGAAACCGAGTGCGAAGTGATCAACGTGGACAAGTTGACCTACGCCGGTAACCTCGAGTCATTGGTCGATGTGGCCGACTCGCCGCGGTATCGTTTCTATCAAGTGGACATCTGCGACAGGAATGCGCTGGACGAGATATTTGCGCGTCTTCAACCCGATGCCGTCATGCATCTGGCGGCCGAGTCCCACGTGGATCGCTCGATTGACGGGCCCCAGGCCTTCATCGAGACCAATATCGTCGGCACCTACACCTTGCTCGAAGCGGCACGTGGCTACTGGAACCGATTGGATGCGCCACGTCAGGCGGCGTTTCGTTTCCATCATGTGTCCACGGACGAAGTGTATGGCGACCTCGAACCTGAGGATCCGGCGTTCACCGAAACCACCGCTTATGCACCCAGTTCGCCGTACTCGGCGACCAAGGCCAGCTCCGATCACCTGGTTCGCGCCTGGCACCGGACGTTCGGTTTGCCGGTGGTGCTGAGCAACTGTTCGAACAATTACGGGCCGTTCCATTTTCCGGAAAAACTGATTCCTCACATCATTCTCAATGCGCTGTACGGCAAACCGTTGCCGGTGTACGGCGACGGAGGGCAGATCCGTGACTGGTTGTTCGTCGAAGATCATGCCCGGGCGTTGTATGCGGTGGTCAGCCGCGGTGAGGTGGGGCAGACCTACAACATCGGTGGTCACAACGAGAAAACCAATCTGCAAGTGGTGCACACCTTGTGCGACTTGCTGGAGACGCGCGGCGCACTCAAGCCGGCGGGTATGAAGCGCTTTCGGGACCTGATCACGTTCGTCAAGGATCGTCCCGGCCATGACAAGCGCTACGCCGTCGATGCCGGAAAAATCCAGCAGGACCTGGGCTGGACGCCGCAGGAAACCTTCGAGAGCGGCCTGCGCAAAACGGTCGACTGGTACCTCGACAATCGTTCCTGGTGGACGCGGGTACTGTCGGGCGACTACGCCCTGGAACGCATCGGCGAACACCAGAACGAAGCCGTCGAGGCCTGAACCGAACCCACTTCACGGACGCCATTGCGGGCGTCTGTCACACAACTGCTTCAAGGAGCAAAGCATGGCCAAGTACAAAGGAATCTTATTGGCGGGTGGCGCGGGTTCACGGTTGCATCCTGTGACCCTGGGAGTTTCCAAGCAGTCGCTGCCGGTGTACGACAAACCGATGATTTATTACCCACTGTCGGTGTTGATGCTGGCGGAGATTCGCGAAATTCTGATCATCTCCACCCCGGAAGATTTGCCGGGTTTCCAGCGCATGCTCGGCGACGGCCGCCAGTTGGGCTTGAGCTTGAGTTACGCGGTACAACCGAGCCCGGACGGTTTGGCCCAAGCCTTCATCATCGGTCGCGAGTTTGTCGGCGAAGACAACGTATGCCTGGTGCTGGGCGATAACATTTTCTATGGCGCCGGTTTCGGTGACACGCTGCTGGAAGCGGCGAGCCGCGAGGACGGCGCCACGGTGTTCGGCTATTACGTGGCCGACCCGGAGCGCTTTGGCGTCGTCGAGTTCGACGACACCGGCAAAGCCCTGAGCATCTGCGAAAAACCGACCCATCCGAAATCCAATTACGCGGTCACCGGGTTGTATTTCTACGACAACGACGTGCTGCAGATCGCCGCGGATATCAAGCCATCGCCACGGGGCGAGCTTGAAATCACCGACGTCAACAATGTCTATCTGGAACGCGGCAAGTTGAACGTTTCGGTGATGGGGCGCGGGTTGGCTTGGCTGGATACCGGGACTCACGACTCCTTGCTGGAAGCAGGGAATTTTGTGCATGCCATCGAGAAACGCCAGGGTCTGAAGATCGCTTGCCTGGAAGAGATTGCCTACAACAAAGGCTGGATCGACGATGCCCAACTGTTGGTGCAGGCAGGGAGCATGAGCAAGACCGGCTACGGTCAATACCTCGCCCGGCTGATCAACGATGACGTGCTGTCGGTCATGGATGCACGGCAACCGCTCAAAGGCGCGGCCTGATATCGGTCAATGGCCCACAGGATCATCGTGGGCTATTGAACGGGCGGTTTATCGTCCGGTGACGCTGTCGTGCTGCGGGGTTTTGAAGCCCGGTCGTGGTTCAAGCGGCGGCGTTTGCTTCGAACGCAAACGTGCCAGGCGACTGGCGTGGGTCGGTGGCTCGGCGGCTAACGGTGAGCGACGCTTGCGGGTCTCTTCGCGCAATACCGGCAGTACTTCCTTGCCGAACATGTCGAGTTGTTCCAGCACGGTTTTTAAAGGAATACCGCCATGGTCGAAGAGAAACAGCTGTCGCTGGTAGTCGCCGAAGTGTTCGCGGAACGTCAGGGTCTTGTCGATGATTTCCTGGGGGCTGCCGACGGACAACGGAGTCATCTCCATGAACTCTTCAAGGGAAGGGCCATGACCGTACACCGGGGCGTTGTCGAAGTAAGGGCGGAATTCCTGTCGCGCGTCCTGAGAGTTGCGGCGCATGAAAATATGACCACCCAGGCCGACGATGGCTTGTTCCGGCGTGCCATGCCCGTAGTGCGCAAACCGCTCACGGTAAAACTCCACCAGGGCAATGAAATGCTCGCGGGGCCAGAGGATATGGCTGGCAAAAAAACCATCACCGTAATACGCCGCTTGTTCGGCGATTTCCGGGGTACGAATCGAGCCATGCCAGACGAAGGGCGGCAGGTCGTCCAGCGGTCTGGGAATGGAAGTGAAGTTCTTCAAAGGGGTACGAAAGCGACCACTCCAGTTGATGTCTTCTTCGCGCCAGAGCCTGTGCAGCAATCGATAATTTTCCATCGCCAGCGGCAGGCCGTCGACGATGCTTTTGCCGAACCAGGGATAGACCGGTGCGGTATTTCCCCGGCCAAGCATCAAGTCCATGCGACCTCCTGCAAGGTGTTGCAGCAACGAGTATTCCTCGGCCAGCCGCACCGGGTCATTGGTGGTAATGAGGGTGGTGGACGTCGACAAAATGATGCGCTGGGTTTTCGCTGCGATGTACGCCAGCAACGTGGTGGGGGAGGACGTGATGAACGGCGGATTGTGGTGCTCGCCCGTGGCGAACACATCCAGGCCGATGTCTTCGGCTTTTTGCGCGATTTGCAGGGTGGCCTGAATGCGCTGAGATTCACTTGGGGTACTGGCGTTGGTCGGGTCTTGTGTGACGTCGCCAACGGTGTAGATCCCGAATTGCATAAAGCCTCCTTGCCTTGCGTGTAGGTGTGTTTGAAGCCGGTGCCTCGAGGTTAAATAAACGAGGTACTTGAAATGTACGCCTGTACACGTACAATCGCAATTCTGGATCGACGTCCCACGGACATTTTGAACAGCTGACAAGGACGGGAGCAGAGCATGGAGCTGGGATTTATTGGTTTGGGCACGATGGGCGTGCCGATGGTGCTGAACCTGTTAAGGGCCGGTCATCGGGTCAACGTGTGGAATCGATCGTCGGCACCGCTGGATGAACTGGCGCGCGCCGGTGCTCAGCCCGTCGATAGTCCGGCGCTCGCCGCGCAGGCCGAGGTATTGATCTCGATGTTGGGCGATGACATTGCCATTCGCTCGGTGTTCATCGACGGCAAAGGGCTGGATGGCCTCGCCGCGGGTAGTGTTCACGTGAATATGTCCACAGTGTCGGTCGCGCTGGCCAAGGAGTTTGCGGCGCTGCATGCCGAGCGTGGTGTGGCGTATGTCTCTGCTCCGGTGCTGGGGCGGGTGGACGTGGCCGCGGCAGGCAATCTGAATATTCTCGCGTCCGGTCCCGCGCAAGCACTGGCCCGTGTTCAGCCGCTATTCGATGTGTTGGGACGCAAGACCTGGCCATTCGGGGAATGCGCGGAACTGGCGTGCGTGGCTAAACTGTCGGCCAATCTGATGGTGGCGGCGGCGATCGAGTCCACGGCGCAAGCGTCCACCCTGGCCACCGGCTATGGCATCAGCTGTGCAACGTTCATTGAAATGATCACCTCGACGCTGTTTCCCGTGCCGGTTTATCAAGGCTACGGGCAACTGATGATCGATAAACATTTTGAGCCGGCAGGCTTCAAGCTGTCCCTGGGTCTGAAGGATATTCGTCTGGCTCTGGAGGCGGGCGAAGCGGCGCAGGTGCCATTGCCGTTTGCCAGTGTGTTGAAAGACAACCTGCTGGACGGAATGGCCCATGGTCAGAGCGATCAGGACTGGGCATCGTTGTCGGAGGTGAGTGCACGACGCGCCGGCTCACGCTAATAGCCGAAAGTTCAAAAGGCGTAACTTCTATGGAGGTTCGATAGTGCCTTGTCGTCTGAAATTTTTCATTAAGTTTTACGGGCATATTTTCTATAATAAAAGCGTAACTAATGCTTGCCAATGTACGACTGTAGACGTACATTTTTGTCGAGTTAAAAAATAATAAAGATTCATCTGTTCTTCGTCTGCTGATCATTAAATAAATAATAGCTAGGAGCCGTTATGAAAAATCTTATGCAATGGAACAATCTTCCCACTGAGTCCAATGAGTGGCTTGAGAAGGTGCGTGCGCTGAACCCGTTGATCATCAGACACAGGGATTACAGCGAGCAGACGAATGCGACTCACAAGGATGTGATGTCTGAGCTCTTCAAGGAAGGTTTCGGCAGAACGTCGGTGTCCAGGGCGTTTGGTGGTTCGCAAGTGGATATCCAGACGACTTCCGCCATGCTGCTCGAATTCGCCCGTCACGACGCCTCGGTGTCCTGGCAATTGGCGGTGCAAGTGGCGATGGGCCGGCTCTCCGACTACTTGCCGGAGCACACCTCCGAAGCGATCTACAGCACTTGCACGGGTTTTGTGATCGGTGCGATTCACTCTGGCGGTGAGGCAGTGCCGGTCGGCGACGATTACCTGTTGAGCGGCAAGTGGGCTTTCGCCAGCGGTTCGGCCTATGCCGACTGGCTGGTATGCACCGCCACGGTGAAAGGCCCGGCCGACGGCTCGGCGCCTGAAGTGCGGATGTTTTTTGTCCCTGCGTCCCAATGCAAGATCAACCACACCTGGGACACGCTGGGCATGCGCGGCACGGGCAGCCATCATTTCGAATGTGAGCAAGTGCTGGTCAACAAGGCCTTCTCCCTGGATGTCGAGACGTTGAAGAAGTCCCCGCAAATTCGTAGTTCGCGGGCGTACGCCACAGGTTATTACGAGTTCGGTACCCTGGCGGCGATGTCCACCGTGCTGGGGGTTGCCCGTGCAGCGGTCGATCATTTCCGTAACGATCGGGCGGTAAACACCGATCCTGGCCTGGAAGGGGTGATTTTCGAGAAAACCGGTCGAGCCATTTCGTCGGTGCACACGGCTCAGTTGCTGCTTGAAGATGCGATCTGCCAGGTCATCAATCGTGGTGAAACGATCGGCGATCCCGTCAGTGCACGGGTCGGCCTGGCGGCCTCGGTGCTCACTGAAAACTCGGTGAGCGCGGTGAATCAGATCTACGCGCTCGCCGGTTCCAAAGCGGTTTATAAATCCCACTTCCTGGAACGCTGTTTCCGCGACATTCATACTGGTTCAAAGCACTTCACTTTGTCACCTTTGAATTTGCACGGTATCGGCAAGTTTTACCTGGATAAGACCAACGCGCTCGCGGCAGCGTAAACGGTTATAAATAAACCCGGCGTGTTATGAGTGATTAATCACAAGGATTAATAACACGCCGGGTTTGTGCCGCCTTTTTTTATTAATTCTTGAACTTTTGCGCTCGCAGTTGAGAGTCAAGGGAGTGCCATATGCTTGCTCGAAATAAAGTTAAATCACTGGTGTTTGTTCTGCTGGTTATCGTTTTTGGCAGTGCCCTCGGTTGGCGTTTCTGGTGGCCCGCCCCGGTCTCGGCCGAACAACGGATACCCAGTACCAAAGTCGGTTTGGCGCAGGTCAAGAGGCAGCCCTACACCTATTACCTGGAAGCCATCGGCAAGCTTGAGGCTCAGCGCCAGGTGCTGGTGTCGGCCGAAGTCAGCGGCAAGGTCGTGGACATCGACTTCGAGTCCGGTGATCAAGTGGCGGCGGGACAGGTTCTGCTCACGCTCAACGACGCGCCGGAGCAAGGTGAGCTGGTTCGCCTGAAGGGCGAGTTCGAATCGGCCAAGGCGCAATTCGCCCGGGTGCAGGAACTGGCGAAAACCGGTGCTGAAAGCCGTCGGGCCTTCGACAGTGCCCGTGCTCAATATGACGCGGCAAAAGGCGACATGGAGCGCATGCAGGCGCAAATCGCCCAGCGTCATATTCGTGCGCCGTTCGCGGGTACCCTCGGGATTCGTCAGGCGCATCTGGGTCAGTACCTGGAGGCCGGTGGCGCTGTCGCGACCCTGACCGACCCCGGTGTGCTGCGAGTCAACTTCACCCTGGCCGAGCGCGATGGCTCCCGCGTACAGCTCGGCCAGACCGTGCAGGCGAAAGTCGATGCCTGGGCGGATGTGAAGTTTCAGGGAAAGATCGTGGCGGTCGATCCACAGATCAATCAGTCCCACACCATCAACGTTCAGGCCGTGATTACCGACACGAAAAAACTGCTGCGCCCAGGCATGTATGCCCGGGTGTCGGTCACGTTGCCGCAGACTTCCGAGCTGGTGATTCCGGAAACGGCCATCACCTATAACGCCTACGGCGAAAGCGTCTTTTCCGTGTACACGGATGACTTGGGGGTGCAGAAGGTCAAGCGCGAAAGCATCAAGGTCGGTGAGCGCCGCGATGGCTGGGCGGTTGTCGACAAAGGTTTGAACGAGGGCGTGCAGGTGGTGACTTCCGGGCAGTTGAAACTCCATGACGGAGTGGCTGTGGAAGGTGTGCCGGACACGGTTGGCCTTAACCTCACCACTGGGTTGGAAAAATGAAATTCACCGACATCTTTCTCCGCCGCCCCGTGCTGGCCGTGGTGGTCAGTACGCTGATCCTGCTGTTCGGCGTGCGTGCGTTGCTGAACCTGCCGATTCGCCAGTATCCGATGCTGGAAACCTCGACCATCACGGTCACCACCCAATACCCGGGCGCCTCGTCGGAGTTGATGCAGGGCTTTGTGACGCAACCGATCAGCCAGGCGGTGGCCTCGGTGGAGGGCATCGATTACTTGTCTTCGGCATCGACCCAAGGCCGTAGCCAAGTGACGATCCGGATGGCACTCAACAGTGATTCCATCTCCGCGCTGACTGAGGTCATGGCCAAGGTCAATCAGATCAAATACCGCTTGCCCAAGGATGCCTATGACCCGGTGGTGGAACGCACCTCGGGTGGTTTTACCAGTGTGGCCTACGTGGCGTTCGCCAGTTCCAACCTGACCATCCCGGAGATGTCCGATTACATTTCCCGTGTCGTCGAACCGATGTTCGCCGGCATCGAAGGCGTGGCCAAAATCAACATCATGGGCGAGCAGAAACTCTCCATGCGCCTTTGGCTGGATCCGCAACGCCTGGCGGGCTACGGGATGACCGGCCAGGACGTGTCGAACGCGATCGAAGGCAACAACTTCCAGGCCGCCCCGGGGCAGGTCAAGGGCTTGTATGTGGTCAGCAACCTGCGGGTCAACACCGATCTGAACAGCGTTGAAGATTTCCGCGACATGGTGCTGCGCAACGACAATGGCCGCATCATCCGCGTGCGGGATGTCGGGACGGTCGAGCTCAATGCTGCTTCAACCGATACCAGTGGTTCGATGAGTGATGTGCCGGCGCTGTTCCTCGGCCTGGACGCCGCACCGACCGGTAACCCGCTGGTGATCGTCAAACGCGTACGGGAGCTGTTGCCGCAGATCCAGGAAACCCTGCCGCCGGGTGTGACGGTACAAATTCCGTTTGAAGTCGCGCACTTCATTCAATCCTCGATTGATGAAGTGTCTTACACGTTGCTGGAAGCTTTGGTGATCGTGGTCCTGGTGATTTACCTGTGCCTGGGTACGTTCCGCACCGTGCTGATTCCGTTGGTGACCATTCCGCTGTCGATGCTCGGCGCCGCGATGTTGATGCAGATGTTCGGCTTCAGTCTGAACCTGCTGACGTTGCTGGCGATGGTTCTGGCCATCGGCCTGGTGGTGGACGATGCGATCGTGGTGGTGGAGAACGTGCACCGCCACATCGAGGAAGGCAAATCCCCGTTCGATGCCGCGTTGATCGGCGCCCGGGAAGTGGCCGGGCCAGTGGTCGCGATGACGTTCACCCTGGCGGCGGTGTACGCGCCTATCGGTTTGATGGGCGGGCTGACCGGCACGCTGTTCAAGGAATTTGCGCTGACCTTGGCAGGGGCCGTGGTCATCTCCGGCATCGTTGCGTTGACGTTGTCGCCGATCATGAGTACCCGTCTGCTGGATGCCAAAAGCAGCGAAGGCTTCATGGCCGTCAAGGCTGACCGCTTCTTCCAGTATCTGGCCAGTCGCTATGGTGCGTTGCTGGGCGGCTCGCTTGCGCGGCGCTGGATCAGCCTCAGCGTGGCTCTGGTGATCTTTTTCAGCCTGCCGTTCCTGTACCGCTCGGCGCAGACCGAACTGGCGCCGCTGGAAGATCAGAACATTCTGCTGACGGCCATCAAGGCGCCGCAGCATGCCAACCTCAATTACCTTGAAGCGTACGCCCACAAGCTCTACGAGACGTTCAACCAGATTCCCGAGGGCTACAGCAACTGGGTGGCCAACGGTTCCGATGGGCTGTCCAACAGCGTCGGCGGGATCAACCTGGTGGACTGGGACAAGCGCGGTCGCGACGCCAACACGATCCAGCCCGACTTACAGGCGCGGGTCAACGAGATCGAAGGCACCAGCATCTTCGTGTTCCAGATGCCGCCATTACCGGGTTCCACCGGTGGATTACCTGTACAAATGGTCATCCGCAGCGATCAGGATTATCTGGCGTTGTTCAACGTGATGGATCAGCTCAAGCAGGCGGCTCAGGCCAGTGGTTTGTTTGCCGTGGTCGACAGCGACCTGGACTTCAACAACCCAGTGGTGGAAATCCAGATCGATCGCGCCAAGGCCAACGCCCTGGGCATTCGCATGCAGGATATTGGTGAGACCCTCAACAGTTTGATCGGCGAGAAATATGTCAATCGGTTCTCCTTTCACGGGCGCTCCTACGACGTGATTCCGCAGTCGATTTCCTCGGACCGGCTCACCCCGGAAACCCTCAAGCTGTATTACGTGAAGGATCAGAAGGGCAATCCGGTGCCGTTGTCGACACTGGCCACGCTCAGCATGAAAGTCGAGCCCAATCGCTTGACCCAGTTCAACCAGCAGAACTCCGCCACGTTCCAGGCCATTCCGGCACCGGGCGTGACCTTGGGTGATGCCGTGGGGTTCCTGCAAAAGCAATCGGAAGGGTTCCCGGCCGGTTTCAGTTTCGACTGGCAGTCCGATGCCCGGCAGTACGTGCAGGAGGGCAACAGCCTGGCGTTCACCTTCGGTCTGGCACTGGTGATCATTTACCTGGTGTTGAGCGTGCAATACGAGAGCTTCCGCGATCCGTTCATCATTCTGATCAGCGTACCGCTGTCGATTTGCGGGGCGCTGGTACCGCTGGCGCTGGGGATGACGTCGCTGAACATTTACACGCAAATCGGCCTCATCACTTTGATCGGGTTGATCAGTAAGCACGGCATTCTGATGGTCGCGTTCGCCAATGAATTGCAGCGTAAGCAGGGCATGGACCGGGTACAGGCGATTCAACATGCCGCGCAGGTTCGCTTGCGGCCGATTCTCATGACCACCGCAGCTATGGTGGTGGGGCTTGCGCCCCTGTTGTTCGCCAGCGGTGCCGGCGCCAATAGCCGCTTCGGGCTGGGCCTGGTGATTGTGGTGGGCATGCTGATCGGCACGCTGTTCACGCTGTTTATCCTGCCCTCGGTTTACACCTTGCTGAGTTCGATCAAGCAGCCCGCCCGCGCACCTGAAGCCATTCTGGTCAGTGCGTCGCAACCCATCATGTGAGGATGTTGTATGTATCGGATTACTCGCTTCATGCTGGCGCCGCTGGCGGCTTCCATCCTGATGGCGGCAGGCTGTGTGAACTATGCAGGGATCGATCATCAGGGCACCTTGTTGTCGGTTGACGATCTGCACTCCAAAACGCTGCAAGACACATTGCCGCCCGCCAACTGGCCTCGTGCCGACTGGTGGACGTCGTTGGGAGATCCGCGATTGGGGGCCTTGATCGAAGAGGCCTATACCAGCAACCCGGACCTGCAGGAAGTATCGGCACGGGTCGCCAAGGCCAACGCATTTCTGGATTTGCGCGAGGCCGAGCGCTACCCCGAAGTCAATGCTTCGGCGGGCGTCACGCGTGCCCGGTTGTCGCGGTACGAGGACTACAGCGGAGAGGGCCAAAACTACGTCACCGCCCGATCGCTGGCGGTCAATTTCAACTACACCTTTGACCTGTGGGGTGGACAGCGGGCGGCCTGGGAGTCGGCACTCAACAGCGCCATGGCGGCCGAAGTCGACCTGCAATCGTCGAGGCTGATTCTGACGGTCAACGTGGTCAAGGCCTACAACCAACTGGCCTATGCCTGGCAAGTGTCAGAGCTCAATCGCCGAGACCTCGCACGGTTGAGCAAACTGGTGGAACTCTCGGACTCACGCTACGCCTCGGGGCTGGATAACCTGTCGCAGTTGAAGCAGGTGCAAAGCCTCAAGGCGCGCTCGGAATCGACCTTGATCGGCGCGCTGGATGACATCGAAATCGCCCGGCTGCAGTTGTCGGCCCTGGTCGGCAAGGGCGTCGATCGCGCGCAAAGCATCGACCGTCCTTCGAGCCTGCAAGCCAGTGTAGTGGCGCTGCCCGCTCAGTTGCCGGCGCAACTGGTCGGGCGTCGGCCAGACATCGTGGCGGCGCGCTGGCGAGTCGAGGCCGAGAATAAAAATATCGATGCGTTAAAGACTACGTTTTATCCCAACATCAACCTGGTGGCCTCGGCGGGGACTCACGCCTTGTCCGGCGATGCGTTGCTGGCCAGCGTCAGCAAGTTCTGGAACATCGCACCGGCCGTTTCCCTGCCGATTTTCGATGCCGGGCGCTTGCGCTCCGACCTCAAGGCCGGCAACGCCGAACTGGACATTTCGATTGCTCACTACAACCAGGTGCTGACCTCGGCCCTGCATGAAGTGGCAATTTCGGTCACGCAACTGCGCTCTTTCGAACAGCAGATTGCAGTGCAGCGAGATGCCTGTGCCATTGCCCAGTCGTCCTACGATCTTTCTCAGTCCCGGTACAAGGCCGGGGAAGATACGTTCCTGGATGCGTTAAACATCGAGCAACAATTGATTCAGGACGAGATGCGCCTGGCCTTCCTCAACAGCAAGCACATCGACAGTTCGATTTCGTTGATGGCGGCCTTGGGCGGCGGCTTCCAGGAGCGCGAAGAGCAGTAGAAAACGAACGGGGATTGCAGGGTTCAAGATGCTGTAGTACCCGGGGTGGTTATCGCGGGGGTGTACTTTTTGTGTATAGTCTTACTGTTCTCGTATAGACGAATCCAAGTAAGACATCTCCCGCCTATATCATCAAAGGTACCTACCTATGAACGTTGCAAATCACCCTAATCAGGACCAGATCTTATTAGAGAATGTTCTGTCCGCACTGGGTAGCCCGTTGCGTCTGACCGTATTGAAGGTGTTGGCCGATGGCCAGGAACACCCGTGCGGGCGGATTCTCAAGGGGGCGTCGAAATCGACAATGACGCATCACTGGCGGGTCCTGCGTGACAGCGGTCTGATTTGGCAACGGCCGTATGGTCGTGAAAACCTGTTGTCTTTGCGCCGCGAAGACATGGACCAGCGTTTTCCTGGGCTGCTCGATTCACTGCTCACCGCGGTCAAGTTTGATGAACAGACCGTCGAAGTGATCAGCAAGCATGAAGTGAACGAAGATGCCGAGGCTTGAGGTTTAAGGTGACACCGCAAGTGAAGGGCAGAGTCCTTCACTGCAACCATTGAGTTCACGATCACCAGGGAGGTGAGAGTATGGGAACAAGTCATTATTGGTCGTCGCGACCGTTGTCGGAGTTAACTGATCCCGAACATCACTGGCTGTTTTTGCCGGGCGCGCTGACCCCTCGGTTAAAGGCGATGGGCGAGTACTCCATCGAAGTGGTCGAGCAGTCCCACGGGCCGCTCAACCCTGACGAGGCAGAGGCTTTGAACGTGCCGGCGGCGTCGACCGGTTGGGTGCGTGAAGTGGTCATGAAGCTCGATGGTGAACCCTGTGTCACGGCGCGCAGCCTGACCAGCGTACCGGCGCTGAGCGCCGATTGGTCGGAGCTCAACGAATACGGTGGCCGGCCATTGGCCGAGATCCTCTACACGTCGGACCAAACCCTGCGTGAACCTTTCCAGTGCACTTTGTTGTCCCCTGGCGCGCCGCTGGCAGCGCTGTCCTATCGTTTCGCCCCCCAGGCCAAACGATTGCTGGCCAGACGCTCGCGCTTCATGCGCAACGGCTCTGGCTTGTTGGTCAGTGAATGTTTTCTACCGGCCTTTTGGGCGCGGGTTTAGTCAGATCAGGCTCGGCAATCGAGCTTGAAGTCACGCGCCTCCCGATCTCTTATCTTTTCATTATCCCCTCAGCGTTCTACGGTTGAATGCCGGCCGGTATTCAAGATGTTCAAAGGTGGACAACCCCCTGATCATTCACTCGACCAAGGGGTTTTGGCGTTCTTTGTCAGCGGCAAATCACTGCTTCTATCTGACTGATCGCCGGGGTAAGGGCCAGCGCCAGTTTTTCAGCTTTCGAGGTGGGGCGCATCGTATTGGAGGAGCGCAGGAACAACGGGTCATCGAACTTTTTGCGCAAGCGCGATAACGATCCGCTGATCGCTGGTTGTTTGACATGCAGGCGTTCAGCCGTGCGGGAAACACTTCGCTCTCTAAACAACACCAGAAAAATAATGATCAGGTTAAGGTCTATGTCCGCGAAGTTTTCTTCATTGAATAACATGTTCTCATCCCTGTGATGACCCGGTATTCGACAGGCCGACGTTCAGGCAACACGGCGGCTGTGATCAATACCGGGTAGGCAGCGGTTACTGATCGGGCGCCAAACGCAGTTCATCGTTAAGACGGTAGTAATTGCGATTGAAGTAGACCAGGCCTTCCTTGGCCTCGCTGTGTTTGAGCTTGAGAATTTCACAGTAAAAAATGCTGTGAGTACCCACCTCGTCGATCTTGCTGATGCGGCAGTCGAGATTGACCAACGCTTCATCGATGGCTGGCGAACCTGTCACCAGGGTTTCGCAGTTCACACTGGAAAAGCGTTCCTGCATAGACAACTGACGATTGGCAAACGCCCCGGACGTGGATTGATGCCCTCCTGTGAGCACGTTCACACAGAGCACTCCATTGGTTTTGAAATGCTCGTGGTTGGACGAGGAGCGGTTCACGCAAACCAGCAGTGTGGGCGGTGAATCGGTCACGCTGCACACCGCCGAAGCGGTAAAGCCAAAACGGCCCGCGGGGCCATCCGTTGTCACAATGGTGACCGCACTTCCCAGCATCGCCATTGCATTACGAAACTCCGTTGAATCAACCATAGCGTCCCCTCATTCCTTGTAGGTTATTGGAGCTGATCCGTTCTTCCTTGCCCGCCATCGCCGCAAGGTGGCGGGTACTGAACGACACGTTCGGCTTCGAAGCTATAGTACGTATGTAGCCGTACCATGCAAGCTATTCCTTGTGCTTATTTTTGCTCAAAGGGGCGTGCATAAGGACGCGTTCAAGGTCCCTCTAACGGGCAGTGTTCCCAGGCGCTCTGAAGGCTGTTTTCGAACTCGACCAATTGCGCGTGCCGTTGTGTCAGCGCCGCAATCTGGTCGTTGATCTCCTGCTTCTTGTGGATGATTGCCTGTTGCGCCTGAACCCATGACAGGGGCTGACTGTTTTGGGAGGCGAAAGCCGCCTGCAATTCCTTGAGCTTGAAGCCCAGTTGCCGGGCGCACTTGATGAAGCTCAGCAGGTCGACGCTGTGTTGGTCATAGACGCGGTAGTTGCCCCTGCGCCGGGCGGGAGGCAACAGGCCGATGGCCTCGTAGTGACGGATACTCTTGATCGTCGTGCCCGAACGATGCGCGGCTTGGCCGATGTACATGAAAAGTCCTTTTTTTGCCGAGGGTAGCCAACCCCATTATCGGCAGACTCATCGGCTGGCGATAGCCTGGGCTTGCAGCAGCCAGGTTTCGCGCTGACCGGCGCTGGACCCCAGGACCGGCCCGAAGGTGAGCGTGCGATGAGGTTCGATGCCGCAAAACGCCAAGGTGGTTTTGCGCATCTGATGCAGGCCGGGCATGCGGTAGATCCAGCGGTAATACCAGGGGGGTGTGTCCATGGTCACGAGCAGATGCGCACTGCGGCCATGCAGCAATTTGTCGGGAAAGGGTTTGCCTTCGCGATACTTGAAGGCGAAGCCCGGAAGCAACACCCGATCAAGAAAACCCTTGAGCAAGGCCGGTACGCCGCCCCACCAGATCGGGTAGACCAGGGTCAGGTGTTCGGCCCACAGAATGTCCGCCTGAGCACGGCGCAAGTCGGCTTCCAGCGGCTGCACCTGTTGATAGCCTTCGCGCAGCACCGGGTCGAAGTTCATTTTTCCTAGAAACAACTGGCGCACTTCATGCCCGGCACGCAACGCCGATTGTGCGTAGCGTTCGGCAAGTGCGCCGCAGAAACTGTTGCTCGAGGGATGACCGAGAATCACCAGAATTCGTTTGCTCATCGTAACTGTCCCTGAAGATGAAACCTCAAGGGTAAAGTCTGCCCCTCAGGGGAGAGTCAAGGCGTTCAGCAAGGCCTGGGCATAACCGGGCAGCACGGCGAAGTCCCGAGCGCACAGCAACAGTTTGCGACGGGCCCACGGTTCTTTCAGTGCGATGCTTTTGAACGGTGCTTCAACTGAGCAGCGTTCGACCGCCGCCAAGGGCACGATCGCCAGCCCGACACCTCGGGCGACCATGCGCATCACGCCATCGAAGCCATCGGCACGGATGCGGATCTGCATCCGTAAGCCGCTATGCAGTGCTTGCTCTTCCAGGTACACGGCCAAGGCGCTGTTGGCGTTCAGGCCGACGTAATCATGGTGCAGGGTGGCGCTGAAACTTAACGGTCCGGTGTCGGCCAAGGGGTGATCACACGGCAGGATCAGCACCAGTGGGTCGTCGCGGAAATAGCGGGTCTGAAGGCCTTCAATATCCACGGCGTCGGACACGATGCCCAGGTCCGCCGCCCCTTGGCGCAAGGCGTGGGTGATGCGGGCGCTGGGCAGTTCTTGCAGGTCGATGTCGAGGTTCGGATGGTCGCGTAGAAAGTCTGCCAGCAATTCCGGCAGGTACTCGGTGAGCGCTGTGGTGTTGCACAGCAACCGCACCTGACCTTTGACCCCTTTGGCGTATTCGGCCAGGTCCTGCTGCATGCGCTCGGCCTGTTGCAACAGGACTCGGGCGTGCTGCGCCAAGGCCTTGCCGGCGGGTGTCGGGCTGATACCGCGACGGCCGCGTTCCAGAAAATCAGTGCCAAGTGAAGATTCCATCGCGCGGATTCGCGCGCTCGCCGCTGCCAGGGATAGATGGCTGCGAGCGGCGCCGGCGGTGATGTTGCCGGTGTCGAGGATGTTCAGGTAGAGGCGCAGGTCGGTGAGGTCGAAGTGCATACAGGTATCCCGAAGATCGTTCCCATGCTCTGCGTGGGAATGCCTCACTGGACGCTCTGCGTCCGCTTCGGCATGTGACGCGGAGCGTCACGGGCTGCATTCCCACGCAGAGCATGGGAACGATCAGGCCTCTTGCTGAGCAAGAGGCAGCCTCAGTATATGGCAGATTTTCAGCGCAACCTGCAGGGCCCACCATAGCCCCATGAATACACTCGCCGCGTTTTACCAAAACCTGGGGTTAGCCCTTTCTTTGCTGGTCATCGCCACCTTCCTGCTCGCCGGGATGATCAAAGGCGTGATCGGTCTCGGTCTGCCAACCATTGCCATGGGCTTGCTCGGTCTGGCTATGGCACCGTCGCAGGCTGCGGCTTTGCTAATTATTCCCGCCACCCTGACCAACGTCTGGCAACTGGCATTCGGCGGTCATTTTCGCGGGTTGTTGAACCGGTTATGGCCGATGCTGCTGACGATTTTCATCGGCACGGGCGCAGGCACGCTCTGGATCGGCATGATCGGTGGACACTGGGTGGTGCGAGGGCTTGGGGCGGCGTTGCTGATTTACGCCTTGAGCGGGTTGTTCCTGCCGATCTTCCACATCGGCGGTCGCACCGAGCGTTGGCTCGGTCCGCTCTGCGGTGTGCTGACGGGCATCATCACCTCGGCCACCGGCGTCTTCGTGATTCCGGCGGTGCCTTATCTGCAAGCGCTGGGCTTGAGCAAGGATGAACTGGTGCAGGCGCTGGGCCTGTCGTTCACCGTCTCGACCCTCGCGTTGGCCGCCGGCCTGTCATGGCGCGGCGCCCTCGGCGGCGGCGAGTTGAGCGCGTCTCTGCTGGCGCTGATTCCGGCAGTGCTCGGCATGCTGCTGGGGCAATGGCTGCGTCAGCGGATCAGCGCCGTGTTGTTCAAGCGCGTGTTTTTTATTGGCCTCGGCGTGCTCGGCGGTCACTTGTTGATCAGCGGCTAGCGGACGATGGGCTGAGCATTTCGATCGGGCGGATATCAAAATCCCCCTCCAGATATTCCATGCGCATGTCGAGGAATTGCTTCATGTGCGGCAGATTGGAGTGCACATCCAGATGGGCCTGGGACTGCCAGATCTCGTAGAAGATAAACAGCGTCGGGTCCTGTGTGTCTCGCAGCATGTGGTATTCGATGCAACCGGGTTCGGCGCGACTCGGTTCGACATAAGCACGGAAGAACGCTTCGAAGGCCTCGGCTTTTTCCGGGCGGGTCTTGGCGTGCAGGATGAAGCCTTGCAGTTCGCTCATCAGGTTCTCCTTGAGAGTCGTAATCGGCGCAAGTCTACGGCAACAATCACCTATCCATTCGTGCGTATGGGTCAAATGAATTTTGCCGATTGAGCGCTTAATCCACGCGAGGCTGATCGCTATTCTGCCGCCATCGAATGCCAACCTTGCGAGATTTCCCATGAAAAAAGTTCTGTTGCTCAATGGCGGCAAAAAATTTGCCCACTCCGATGGTCGCTACAACACGACGCTGCATGAAGCCGCGTTGAGCGTGCTGGACCGCGGCGGTGTGGATGTGAAAGCCACGTTTATCGATGAAGGCTATGACGTCGCGGAGGAAGTCGCCAAATTCCTCTGGGCCGATGTGATCATTTATCAGATGCCCGGCTGGTGGATGGGCGCGCCCTGGACCGTCAAGAAATACGTCGATGAAGTCTTCACCGAAGGCCACGGCAGCCTCTATGCCAGCGATGGCCGCACACGCTCTGACGCGTCACAGAAGTACGGCAGCGGCGGTTTGTTGCACGGTAAAAAATACATGCTGTCGCTGACCTGGAACGCGCCACAGCAAGCCTTCGACGACCCGACCGACTTCTTCGAAGCCAAGGGCGTGGATGCGGTGTACTTCCCGTTCCACAAGGCCAACACCTTTCTCGGCATGACCGGTTTGCCGACCTTCCTGTGCGTCGATGTGATGAAACGCCCGAATATCGAAGCCGATGTTGTGCGCTATGAGCAGCACTTGAACGAGGTGTTTGGCCTTAAGGCATAACGCTCGGCTACTATCGAAAGTCTGAGCCCCACAAGCCCGTCCACAGTAGAGCGGCGCAGACTTTCGATAAGGAACACCCGTGAAAGCCAGATCCGATGAGTTGCAGATTTTCGTCTGCGTGATTGAGTGCGGGTCGATTTCGGCTGCGGCCGAACAGGTCGGGCAAACGCCATCGGCGGTCAGCCGCACGTTGTCGCGGCTGGAGGCCAAGCTCGACACTACGCTGATCAACCGCACCACACGGCGCATGGACCTGACCGAGGAGGGCAAGTATTTTTTCGAGCACGCCAAGCTGATTCTCGATCAGATGGACCAACTCGAAGAGCGCCTGTCCTCACGCCAGCAAACCCCGTCCGGGCGCCTGCGGATCAACGCCGCTTCGCCATTCATGCTGCATGCCATCGTGCCGCACATCGAAGAGTTCCGCCGTCTCTACCCGGACATTCTGCTCGAACTCAACAGCAACGACCTGATCATCGACTTACTCGAACAAAGCACCGACATCGCCATCCGCATCGGCACGCTGGCCGACTCGACCTTGCACGCCCGCTCCCTGGGTTGCAGTCCGCTGCATATCGTCGCCAGCCCGACGTATCTGGAGCAACACGGCACACCGAGTGCTGTCGAGGATTTGACCGGGCACACGCTGCTGGGGTTTACCCAGAATGAAGGCCTCAACCAATGGCCGCTGCGCTATGTCCACGGTGACCGCTGGCCGATTCAGGCATCGATCAGTGCATCCGGGGGAGAGACGATCAGGCACCTGGCGCTGGCAGGGCAGGGCATCGCCTGCCTGTCACACTTCATGACCATCGACGACATCCGTGCCGGTCGCTTGCAGGTGCTGCTGGCGGAGTTCAACAGCGGATATCGCCAACCGATCAACGCGGTGTATTACCGCAACTCGCAACTTGCTTTACGGATTCAGTGCTTCCTGGATTTCATTCAGGGCAAATTGGCGGCTTATGCGATTGCGGATTTCAAGGGCTGATGCGTAGACCGCGTCATCGTTCTTCGCGAGCAAGTCGGATCGCCGCACCGCCGCTCCCACAGTGGACTTGCGTCGATTCACGATGATGGGAACGACACAGGACCAATGTGGGAGCGGGCTTGCTCGCGAAAGCGTTTCTGCCGGTCCATTCACTGGCCGGCCCGCGCTCAATTCCGTAACATCCGCCCTCTCTTCTCCCGCCTGTAATTTTTAGGTAAGCCATGAAACCCAAACGTCTGCGCGCCGATGTCCTGGCCGGACTCACGACCTCTTTCGCCCTGTTGCCCGAATGCATCGCCTTCGCGCTAGTGGCCCACCTCAATCCATTGATGGGGCTTTACGGCGCTTTCATCATCTGCACCCTGACTGCGCTGTTTGGTGGGCGGCCGGGGATGGTGTCTGGCGCCGCCGGATCGATGGCCGTGGTGATCGTCGCGTTGGTGGTGCAGCACGGTGTGCAGTACTTGCTGGCGACTGTGCTGCTGGGCGGATTGATCATGCTGGCGTTCGGTCTGTTGAGGCTGGGCAAACTGGTGCGCATGGTGCCGCATCCGGTGATGCTCGGCTTCGTCAACGGCCTGGCGATCGTCATCGCCCTGGCCCAGTTGGAGCATTTCAAGAGTGGTGACGCCTGGCTCAGTGGCTCGCCGTTGTACATGATGATCGGGCTGGTGGCGCTGACGATGGCCATCGTCTACCTGATGCCGCGCCTGACACGTACCGTGCCGCCGGCACTGGTGGCGATTCTGGGTGTTGGGCTGGCGGTTTACCTGCTGGGCCTGCCGACCCGCACGTTGGGCGACATGGCGCACATTGCTGGTGGCTTGCCGAGCTTCGCGCTGCCAGATATCCCATGGAGCCTGGAAACCCTGAGCATCGTCGCCCCTTACGCGATATTGATGGCGATGGTCGGCTTGCTGGAAACCCTGTTGACCTTGAACCTGACCGACGAAATTACCGAGAGCCGTGGCTACCCGGATCGCGAATGCGTGGCATTGGGTGCGGCCAATATAGTGTCTGGTGTGTTCGGCGGAATGGGCGGCTGCGCCATGATCGGGCAAACCGTGATCAACCTCAGCTCCGGTGGTCGCGGTCGGCTTTCCGGTGCAGTGGCCGGGGTGATGATCCTGCTGTTCATCTTGTTTCTATCGCCGCTGATCGAGCGCATTCCGCTGGCCGCACTGGTCGGGGTGATGTTCGTGGTGGCGCAGCAGACCTTCGCCTGGGCCTCGTTGCGGGTGCTGAACAAGGTGCCGCTCAACGACGTCCTGGTGATTATTGCGGTGACGATAATCACGGTGTTCACCGATCTGGCCATCGCCGTGCTATGCGGGATCATCATTGCGGCGCTCAACTTTGCCTGGCAACAGGCTCGCGAGCTGTATGCCGACAGTCATCAGGAAAGCGACGGCAGCAAACTCTACCGCCTGCACGGCACACTGTTTTTCGCCTCGACCACGCCATTCCTCAACCAGTTCGACCCCGCCAATGACCCGGCCCAGGTGACCCTTGATTGTCGCCACCTGAGCTTCGTCGATTACTCGGCCATCGCTGCGCTGAAAACATTGCGCGAGCGTTATGCAAAGGCTGGCAAGCAGCTACGCGTGCTGCATTTGTCCGAACGCTGCAAGAAACTGCTCAAACGCGCCAGCGAGCATCATGATTGATTTGATCCGTTCAGCAGCTGTTGAGTTTTAGTGGAGAAAGACGTGTTAGCCTAAATCAATGATTTCATTGATTGCAGGAGGCATCATGGCCAGTATCACAATTCGAAACCTGGACGATCAGATCAAGGAACAGTTGCGTATCGCCGCCGCTCACAATGGGCATTCGATGGAAGAAGAGGCTCGACTGATTCTTGGTCGAGCCCTGGCCACCGTTGATCGCGCAGGAGGTCTTGGTAGCCGAATCCGCAATAGGTTCAAAGCCAGCGGTGGGGTTGAGCTCGATCTTCCTTCGCGTCACGAGAAAGCGACAGCGGTGGATTTTTCCGAATGATAGTGCTCGATACCAATGTTCTTTCAGAATTCATGCGGATCGAGCCTGACGCTCAAGTGCTTGCCTGGGTCGATGCACAGCCAGCAATGGAGTTGGCAATCAGTGCTGTCACTGTAGCGGAAATTCTCCATGGCATTGCCCGGCTTCCGTTCGGTAAGCGCAAACAGAAACTTGAAGCCCATGCAATGGCGATGTTCGAAGAGGACTTTGCCGGAAGGATTTTGCCTTTTGATGCCCATGCCGCGGTGGAGTACGCGACGTTGGTAGCTGGCTCTGAAGCAAATGGTCGAATGGCGTCGATGGCTGATGCTCAGATAGCGGCAATCTGCCGAAGTCACGGAGCACCCATTGCCACTCGCAATGTTCGGGACTTCGAGTTTCCCGGGATTGAAGTGATCAATCCGTGGGAAGCCTGAATGACTCTGGTGATTGGTAGATCGCTTTCGCGGGCAAGCCTCGCTCCTACAGGACTGCGTAATACCGTAGGAGCGAGGCTTGCCCGCGAATGGATCTGTCATTCACCGCTGACTTAACGTCAAACCCGGAAGTGGCTCACCATCATCTGCAACTGATTACCCAACCGCGCCAGTTCAACACTGGAGGCAGCGGTTTCGTCGCTGGCGGAAGCGGTCTGTTCGGACACGTCGCGTACGTTGATGATGCTGCGACTGATCTCTTCGGCCACGGCGCTTTGTTGCTCGGCAGCGGCAGCGATCTGCTGGTTCATCGACTGGATGTTCGACACCGTGCGGGTGATGTTTTCCAGTGATACGCCGGCCTTGCGGGTCAGCGCCACACTGCTGTCAGTCAAGGTGCGGCTGTTGTTCATCACGGCCGACACTTGTTGGGTGCCGTTCTGCAGGCCGGCCACCAGGCCTTCGATTTCCTCGGTGGATTTCTGCGTGCGCTGGGCCAGGCCGCGGACTTCGTCGGCCACCACCGCAAAACCACGACCGGCTTCACCGGCACGGGCTGCTTCGATGGCGGCGTTGAGGGCCAGCAAGTTCGTCTGCTCGGCCACGGCTTTGATCACGTCCATGACGCTGCCGATCTTGTCGCTTTCCTTCTGTAACACGCTCATGGCTTCGGTGGAACGCACCACTTCGCTGGCCAGACGTTCGATCTGGGCGATGGCTTCGTTGACCACTTTGTCGCCTTCGCGCGCTTCGCCATCAGCGGCGGCTGCGGCCTGGGAGGCTTCTTCGGCATTGCGCGCGACTTCCTGCACCGTGGCCGTCATCTCGTGCATGGCGGTGGCCACCTGATCGGTCTCGATCTTCTGGCTATTGACCCCGGCGCTGGTTTGCTCAGTCACGGCCGACAGTTCTTCGGCGGCGCTGGCGATCTGGGTGACGCCATCGCGGATACCGCTGATCAAATCGCGCAGGGTCACGCCCATGCGTGCGATGCCTTGCTGCAACACGCCGAGTTCGTCGCGGCGGGTCACTTTGACGTCCCGGGACAGATCGCCGCTGGCGATGCGCTCGACCACGGCCAGGGTATCGCGCAACGGGCCGGTGATCTGACGGGTGATGAGCACGGCGGCAATGATGCCCACCAGCAATGCCAGCAACGTGCTGATCAGTTGCAGCGTGCGGGCCTGGGCGCTTTCGGCGTCGCGGCGGTCGAGCTGGATCTGATACAGCTGATCGCTCTGCGTCACGATGGCCGCGCCCTGCTCAGTCATTTCCTTGCGCGCCTGCACCGCATCGATGTTGGCGGTTTTGTACGCTTGCAAGGCGCTGCGGTAGTTACTCAGCGCAGTTTCCAGCTGACGCAGAGCATCTTGCTGGGTTTCGGCGAAATGCACGTTGAGCTGTTCCAGGCTGGCGATGGCCGTGTCCAGTTGGGCGACGGCTTTTTGCTCGGTCTCGGCGTTGGTGCTGGCGGTGTAACCACGCACTTCGTAGCGAGCCAGGATGAATGCTTCCTTGGCCGCAGTGATGGCCTGGAACTGTTCGAAGCGCTGATCGCTCAGGGGCATTTGCTGTACGCGGGTGCTGATCGTTTCGATCAACTTGCTGGCGGTTTCAGCGTTGGCGCCCATGGCGTCGCGGGCGCTGTTACCGGTGCGGTAGGCGCTGCGCATTTTGTTCAGGGATATCTGGTAAGCGCTGATGGTCGCGCTCTGCTCTTTGAGCAACTTGAGATTTTCCGGGCTTTTGAATGTCGACAGCAACGATTGTTGCTGAGCGACGAAGCCATCGAGTGTTGTTTGTACATTCTGTGCGGCAGTTTCATCGCCGTTGGTCAGCATGTATTGCAGGCGAACCACACGCAGTTTGGTCAGGCCAGCGTTTAACTGAGTGATGTCGCTCATCCAGTTGCTGCGGTCAATCAACCCGCCCAGGCTCGTCCAGCCGGTCAAGGCGAGGACGCAGGTCAGTGCCAGGACCAGGCCGAATCCCAGGCCGAGCTTCAGGTTCACGCTGATATTACCGAACCAGCTATTCATCAATATTCCTCCAGGAACGTTGTGTTTCTTGATCGTCGGTTGGCTGGAAGATTGTTGTTTTAAGAGCCAGCAAGGGGGTTAGCAGGTCTGTATCGGCAGTAATCCCGAGAGCTGAAAGGATTTTCTTGGATGGGTTCTGTAACAAGATTTTTGAGCGGGTCTTAAGCTTTTTTTCACATGGGCTTCACCGGTTGCCGACACGCGCCTCTTTACCCTCGCGGCATCGAATGACAATGGTGCATGCCGGCGAGGCGGCTTGATGTGGAATTGAGACTGAGTCTGTTCGGGAGAAAACGCTCGATCGATCTGAGCCGTTTGGACCGTTATCGAAATACTGTGGTCGTGCTGGCCTCGGCACTGCTGGTGATTCCGCTGACCGTGTGGCTGTTGCGGCCTGCTGCTGTCCCGGACCTGGCCCATGGCAATGTAGCGGGTGCCCGGGCGTTGGTGACCGGTTGGACCAAGGGCGACATGATCGTGCTGGTGCGCCACGTCGAGCGCTGCGATCACTCCACCGCAGCCTGTCTGATTGGCAACGATGGCATTACGGATCGTTCGCGCAGCGTGGCAGTGAGTGTCGGCGCGCAATTCGAGCATTTGGGCCTGGATCGGGCCGACATCTACAACAGCCCGGTGATGCGCACGGCGCAAACCGCCGGTTATATGTTCAACAAGGTCGGCGTCGACGAAGACTGGTTGGCTCACTGCAGAGGCAGCATGCTGCGCGATGTCCTCGCGCACAAGGTGGCCGGGCGCAACCTGATTCTGGTGACCCACAGCGAATGCATGGCGCAACTGGAAAAAGACCTCAAGTTACCCACCGACACCCTCGGCTACGGCGCCTCTCTGTTTATCACCGCCGAAAAGCTTCAGGCACCGCGCATGCTGGGCTTCATCGAAGCCTCTGACTGGCATTCGGTGACCACTGAATGAGCCTGACCATCATCCCTCTGGATCAGGGCGTACGATGCTGACTTCTTCCCGTTACCGCTGCCTCAGACTGCAGGCTAAATAGCTCACCTGTTACTCTCAGGTGTCATGGAGTTTGAATTTAAGGATGATGCAATGGAGCTTGCGCTGACGGTTGGCACTCACACATTGAGATTGAGCGCCCCCGACCCTGAATGGTGTAAAGCGTTGCAGCATGCGCTGAACACCAGTTTTACGGCCCATTCCGAATTTCTGCATTGGGCCAAACCCTACACCACCGAGGACGAAGCGCGCTCATTCCTCGCGCGGGCGGTCGATGAGTTCAAGAGCGAAGCTGGCGAGCGGCGGTTGCTTATCGTCGACGATGAAGCGCATACGATCATTGGCTGCATTGGCTTGAAACCCCGGCGCCGCAATCGATATCTCGTCGGCTACTGGGCCAATACCGAGTATTCGGGCAAAGGTTATATGCGGGCGGCGCTTGAAGCACTGATCAACAGCATGCCCGGTTTCACGTTTTACCTGACCACCGCCTCGGCCAACGTGGCGAGTCAGCGGCTGGCTGAAGCGGCTGGGTTTGGTTTGATCAGGATGTTTTATCAGGCGCGGTGTTCGCAGCAGCATGGGGAGCAGGATACTTATTTGTATCGGTTGAAATGCCTGTAGGAACTGCTGAAGGTTTCCCATGCGGCGGTCACCTTGAACTGACCTAATAAAACGGCAGGAAAAAAAAAGCCCGCGGGAGGCGGGCAAACCGTAGTTTCTTGAATGAGCGAGAGGAATGTACAGGTTGGAGAGAGGCGGTGGGGTGAAGAAAAATTCATGTTGATGGAAGGCTTCTCCGTGTTGCTCACTTCTATGGAAAAAATCATTGCTTTGCGAGGTGACTCAACAGTAAGTTACATAAAGTGAAACTTTCTGTAGAGTCATGAGTATGCAGTCACACTCAAAATCCACCCAGCCAATGGGGCGCCTTTTCCGGAAACTGACCCATTTGGCCAGTGACGAGCGCTATCTGTTCACCCCGGATGATCTTAGGGCGTTGGTGCCCGACATTTCCGAAGGCGCGTATAAAACCTTGTTGAGTCGTGCGGCCTCGGAAGGTCATCTGGCGCGAGTGTGCCGAGGGCTTTACCTATTTGAAGCGACCATGCCGTCCAGCGGACTGGTGTTGTTTCATGCGGCCGCCAGGCTGCGTGCCATGCAGTTCAACTACATCAGCCTTGAAACAGCATTGAGTGATTGTGGCGTCATCTCGCAGATCCCCATCAACTGGATCACGCTGATGTCTTCCGGACGCAGCAGCACTCTTTCGTGCGGACGTTGGGGCACTATCGAATTTGTGCACACCCGCCAGAAACCTCAGGACCTGGTCGGTCAGGTCCACTACGACGCACGTTGCCGTCTATGGCGGGCAACACCGCAACAGGCATTGCGAGACATGAAGGCGGCGAAACGAAATATGGACTTGATCGATTGGAGCGTTGCCAATGAGTTTGTTTGATGAGCTGGTAGATGAGGCACTAAAAAACAAGCGGGATCTGGCGCCATTGCGGATCGTGGTAGAAAAGGAATTGCTGCACCACGACATCATGTTGGCGCTGAGTTCTGCTGGCATGCTCGCCAAGCTGACCTTCATTGGTGGTATCTGTTTGCGTGCTTGCTACGGTTCTAACCGTTTGAGTGAGGATCTGGATTTTACCGGTGGTGCAGATTTCAATCGCGAGAGCCTGACCGAGCTTGCCCATGTATTGGTCACCACACTAAAAACCAAATACGGCCTTGAAGTTGAAGTCGGTGAGCCTGTTCGTGAGGAAGGGAATGTCGACACCTGGAAACTGAAGGTTCAAACCAGACCAGGGCGCAAAGACCTGCCGGCACAGCGCATTAATATCGACGTGTGCTCCATCCCGAGCTATCAGCCACAGCCAATGCAGTTGCTTAATCCTTATGGTGTCGAAATGGGCACAAGCGGTCTGATCCTGCAGGCTGAGACACGGGAAGAAATCTATGCGGACAAGATCGTGGCTTTTGCTCTGCGTCCGAACCGAATCAAGAATCGTGATCTCTGGGATATGGTTTGGCTGCGTCAGCAAGGCGTTACACCGCAACTGGATCTGATTGCGAAAAAACTGGGCGATCATCACTGCGAACAGGACGAGTTCTTGAGACTGTTCAAGAAGCGTTCAACGCTGCTCGGTACCGATCCGAAAATCGCCAATGAATTTCGCAAGGAAATGAGTCGGTTCCTGCCGGGGGAGTTGGTAAATCAAACCGTTAATGAACCGGCGTTCTGGACGTTTCTGGTTGGGCATGTACGTGATTTGTATGTGATGACAGAAAAAGCGCTGAGTGCCGATGAGAGTGTTCAGAGTTTTGGCTTCAAGATGTGAAACCGAAGAGCAAGCGGTAGCAGCCGTAAAAATGGGCGACCTCAATGAGGTCGCCCATTTTGCTTTTCTACGCCAAAATCTGCGCCTGTAGCCGTCGCCTGTATCGATCCAGAAAAAACCACCATTCGATCAACGAGCGCGATCCACTCAGTGAACGACGGGAGGCTTGGCTACGGCCACCGGCCCGTTCGGATCGAGGTTATCACGTGCTCGGTTGACCAAAAGCTCGGTCAACATTGTCAATCGCTGAAGAGCCAGTGCCACATTGCGCTGCGAGCCTTCGAGCCGGTTGGCAAAGTCCAAAGTCATGACGTTGAGGGAAGCCAGGTTTTCGCTGGCATGAGCGAGCAGGGTATTCGTATCGACGCCTGGGCGGACGCTGAAAATGTTTCTGTTCAGGTTGCGCCGGCGGGCGCTGACGGCGCGTTCGGTGGCTTGGGGACGTTGGGTTGGGTCGAGGGTTTCAGGCTCTGAAGTGCCCGGATTTACAACTAATTTCAGGGGGATTTTTTTCATAAGGGCGTTCCATGGGGTTAGGGATCCTTACGCTGTTTCGGCTTGTCAAAACCGTCCGCAGGGTTTGTAGCGAAGAATGAAGACTATCTTCCGGAAACCTTGTTCGCCAGTTCATGGACGTCGCTATGAGTCGCGGGAAATTTCCCAGTATGACGTGACTCTAATCTGTCAGAGAAATCCTTTCTCGCTACGAAAATACCGACTGGGCGCCTCACCCAATACTCGACGGAAAACACTGGTGAAGGCACTCGGGCTGCTATAGCCCAGATCAGTCGCCACCCGCGTAATTGCCTCCCCGTTACCCAGACGCACCACGGCCGCCAATAGACATGCCTGCTGACGCCATTCGACAAAGCTGATACCGGTTTGTTGGCGAAATAGACGGGTGAATGTGCGGCGGCTCATCCCGACCTGCCTGGTCATATCATCAATCCCTATCTCCAGCGAAGGTTGCTCCAGCAGGTTGCGGCAGGCGTGTGCCAACCTTGGCTCAACCGGCAGAGGTGCATTAAGCGATAGGGGCGACATGCCTGCTATTTCGTGAAGCAGCAATGTCATCAAATGGCCGTCCAGATGCTCCTTGGCATACAGTGCCGGAACGTCTATGGCCCGGATCAGCAACTGCCGAAGCAGTGCCGACACGCCGAAGACCTGGCAGTGCGCAGGCAGACTGAGCCGAGTCGCGGCACCGTTACGGATGTAAGTATTAAGCATGGTGACCGGCCCACTCATGCTCATCTCATGGGGAACTCCCGCCGGTACCCAGATAGCCCTTTGTGGAGGCACGACCCAGTTACCCTGGCTGGTTAATACCGTGATGACGCCGCAGGTGGCGTAGGCGAACTGCCCACGTTGATGCGTATGCAGCGCAAAGCGCTGGCCATCCAGATAGTTATTGGCCGTCACCACTGCATCGCGGGGTGTGTTTTCGTAGGGATCTATTTCAGTTTCGCGCATGGCCCGAATTTAATGATTTATGACCTGGTAGTGCAAGCGAGCCATTGCCTCTATTGCTCATAGTGATGACTTGGTTGGTGCATACAGCTGCCGGCCTTGTCTTCTGGAAATAGAACGTCATGCAGAAAAAACATCTGACCCTGGCCGTCTTGGTGACGGCCGTCTGGGGCCTGAACTTTCCCATCACCAAACTAGGCCTGGCCGCCATCGATCCGCTGTTGCTGACTGCTCTTCGCTTTACGCTGGCTGCATTGCCGTGGGTGTTTTTTGTCAGGCGCCCGCCGATCGCCATAGGATGGTTGGCCGCCTATGGATTGATTTTTGGCGTCGCGATGTGGGCATTGATCAACCTGGGCATCGAACTGGGTGTCCCACCAGGAACCGCTGCCCTGTTGATCCAGTTCAGTGCATTTTTTACCTTGGGTTGGGGAGTATTGCTGTTTCGCGAGCATCTGAGCCTTGGACAGATCCTTGGAGTGGGGCTCGCCGCGCTGGGTTTGATCAGCATTATTTTCAGCAGTCCCGGCCATGCAACGACAGTAGGTTATGGCTTGTTGTTGGTGAGTGCCTTTAGTTGGAGTGTCGGCAACGTCATCATCAAGAGGTCGAAGGTCCGGGAAATGTTCGCCTTTGTGGTATGGGCCAGCCTGTTCCCGCCGATTCCCTTGTTGGTACTCACTTGGCTGGCACACGGTCCCGCTCCGTTTACCTCCTTGGCAACACACCTTGAGTGGGTGTCGGTGTTCTCGATTTTGTTTCAAGTCTACGCGGCGACGCATTTCTGCTATTGGGGTTGGAATCTACTGCTGCGAGAGTACCCGGTTTCCAGAGTGGCACCGCTGTCATTGCTGATCCCGGTGTTTGGGATCGCAGGTTCGATGCTGATGCTTGGGCATAGGGTTGATTTCAATGAAGGGATTTCGATTGCGCTGATTCTATCGGCACTTGCAGTGGGGTTGATGAAGGGGCGCCAGTCGGTGCGCATTGCACCCTCTGGAAAATAGGGCGTTCAGTTCTGTCACGTATTCAGAACATCCCTATCCACTCAAAGCCAAAAAAAGGCACCTGCGATATGCTCGTCAGGTGCCTTTTTTTATTGGGGAAGCGGCAACGATTTCCTATGCCGGGTTCGTTACGACGCCGAAACCTGCATCTGTAACCTTCGCCCGACCACATCCAGCAAATCGCAGCCATCGCGCAACGAAGTCACCAACACCCGCGCCAGCTCACTGTAGACGCCTTCGTTCACAGCGAAACTCTCCAGCAATTGAGTTGCAGTACGGATGCGGTAGGCCGCCGTTTCATGCAGCACATCCAGCGGTGCTTCGGTGTCGATCAGCAGCGACGTAATGGTGCAGTCGATGCCGGTGACCGGCATGTATCGATCCATGACAAAACCTCCATTTCGATCGACTTTCATGTCTGAAAGGCGGGTGGCTTAGGCGCACATGGTGTACTCCAACGCTGTTCGTGTATTCCAAAATTTACCAGCCGGGCGCTTGGAATACCGCTTGGAATACATTTCAAAATGGATCTGTGAGAGCAGTAATGGAACTCAATGGCGCTGAACCCCCCGTATTTACTGGATTTCAGGCACAAAAAAAGACGTCCGTGGACGTCTTTAGATGATGAAGTGGTGGGCCGGGGTAATTTGAAACGGTAATTTATCCTATTGATTATTATCGTTAATATTAGTTTTGTATTTTGATTGGAATACCAATTGGAATACCTCACGAAATAGCATTCCATTGACCCTCGCTTGTATTCGATCTGAAAACCTTGCTTCGCATCCATGATAAGCAGTGATCTTCTTACAGCGGTCGGGACAACAGGTAGCAATCGATCCGAGTCGGAAGGTGGCGACAGGCAGAAACCGGCCGATTCTGTTGAAAAAGTCGGCCATGGTTTGCGCATCAGAAAAGTACGCGTCCGAGATTGAAATCTTTACTTTTGGCAGGGGCTTCCGGATTCGGACTTCACGTAGCCGCGTGCAAAAAAGGCGTTTTCACCAGTCAATGATCAGGCAGTTTGGGCAGACCGACTTTTCCAACAGAATCGGCCAAAAGCTGTCAGTCAGAGGTGCAAGATTTGGGTTCTAGCCCACCTATTTTTTGACAGGCAAGCCACCGTTAGCTGCGCGGGTTTGTGTCAGCCAAAAAAACTTGGACGGGGCGACATCATATTGCTATCTTTCGTCAAGATTTAAGTTCAGAGTAAAAACGTAATGTTGGAATTGGTCTCATCGGCAGAACACGTCAGCATGCAATTAGCTCTTTGGAATGGAGCCAATGTATAAAGCAAATCAATGGAATGTTGCCCGTGACGAATATCAATCTCATCTATCCTGAGTCATCTCCGGCCAAGCTTTGGGTAGATATCAACCGCCCTTTATCGCTTGCTCTTCAAGCTGAATTGATTCATAGAGGGTACGAGTTGCGGCAGGTGGACGCGGGCCTTCAGGCGCTTTGTTCAGAAAAATCGAACATTCCTACGTTCAATGAGCTTTTGACGCAACTGTTGGATGACGAAGTTACTCGTAGGAAAATTCCACTAAATACATTAGTGCGGCTGGATATGTTTATGGAGGCCTCTGAATGAACGCTAACTTCGTTGTGGGAAGCCTGCTGCCATTCGGTTTTCATCGGCTCGACGATCAGTCCGTTGTAGCCGTTAGTGCTGCAGGTGACCATGCCTTTTTGACGCAACAGGAATTGTCGGCTCTAGTCCAAGCACCTGAAAAATTAGAGTTCAAAAAGCGCGCGGAACTACAATCTAAGTATTTTTTGACCGGAAAAAGTTCTTTCGGAACTCTAGAGCTATTACGATCACGAATAGCGGCCCGGAAAGAAACTGTATTGGCAGGTCAGTCTTTGCACATAATTGTGCCTACCCTTCAATGCGAACATTCTTGTCAATACTGCCAAGTCAGCAGACGTCTTGAAGATGTGGGTCATTCAATGACCCCAATTCAGATTGATGCTGCTTGCGCGACTATTTTTCAAAGTCAGGCCAATGCTCTGACAATTGAGTTTCAAGGTGGCGACCCGCTGCTCCGTTTCGATCTTATTCAACGAGCAATTGATCTTATTCAAAAGATGAATCTGGAACACAAGCGCCGTATTCGTTTCGTGGTTGCATCAACGTTGCACCAATTAACCTCTGGAATGTGTGAGTACTTTAGAAATAATCAGGTCTACCTCTCAACGAGCCTTGACGGCCCGGCGACGTTGCACAATAAAAACCGCCCATTACCATCGCGTGATTCGCATGCCCGGACTTTGGCAGGAATCGAACTGGCACGGCGTATCATGGGGCCACACGCGGTTGCAGCATTGATGACCACAACTAAAGCCTCTCTTGCGTACCCTGAGGCCATTGTGGATGAGTATGTAAAAAATGGATTCACCGAAATTTTCATACGACCGTTAAGCTTGTATGGATTTGCCAAACGCAACATCAAGCATTTGGGATACACCCTTCCAGAGTTCACAAACTTCTATCAGAAAGCTTTGCATCGTGTCTTAGAATGGAACGCCAGAGGTACTGAGTTGCGTGAAGGTACCGCCGCACTAATTTTTAACAAACTTTTATCACCCTTCGATGCGGGTTACGTCGATTTGCAAAGCCCGACAGGGTCTGGCCTTGCTGTTCTGGTCTACAACTACGATGGTTATGTCTATCCAAGCGACGAGGCACGGATGCTCGCCGAAACGGGAGATTGTTCTTTGCGTTTAGGTTCTATTGGTGAGTCCCTTGCACAGTTAATGACTTCTCCTGTCATGAGGCAGCTGATAGAAACAAGTATTTCTACTCAAGCAGTGGGCTGTGAAATTTGCGCGTTCAATAGTTTTTGCGGGCCTGATCCAGTGGGGGCGCAAGCTGAGTTTGGTGACATGAGGACTGTTGCTTTGCTTACTGAACACTGCAAACGATATAAATGGCTCTTCGAATACTTTTTTCGTAAGTTACGAACTGCCGACGACGATTTTCTCGATATTGCCTATCGCTGGGCTCACCCCGCTGGATATTCTGATGCGTAAGGTCCGTGTACGAACGCATGGCGTTGGATATCGAACAGTAGCTAGAGTCATTTCGCTCGAGAATTTGAGCGCGCAGTGGCGACCCGAATTGAGATTTTTAGTGAGGGCCGCAGATGCGGAGGGGATCACCAAAGTTGCGCAACTGCGTAGTGCTGGGCTAACCAACCTAATTTTACTGACACCTAATCTCCATGCCGCAGGCCAATGGCAGGCAGAGACTGTGGTTGAAACCGGCGGCATTCTGATGGACGAAGACGTAGTAGCCGTCGCCGACCACATGAATCACGCGCATGTCCTATTTCGGTATACAGACCAGCACCACACTGTTTTCCTCACCAATCGGTGCAATAGCTATTGCCTAATGTGCTCGCAGCCCCCGACAAAACATGACGATAGCTGGTTGGTGAACGAGGCGGTAGAAGTCGCCAATCATATAGCTAGCTCTCCGCATACATTGGGATTTTCCGGAGGAGAGCCTTTGTTGCTGGGTGAGCATCTGCGTCTAGTGCTTGATACCTTTGCTCATCAACATCCTAGCACTCGGTACGACGTGTTGAGCAACGGCAGGCTGTTAGCTGATCCGATCTATGCTGAGCACATGTTAAAGGGGTTGAGTGAGCGCGTGACATGGATGGTGCCGCTCTATGGGCATGCTGACTTTCTACATGACTTTGTCGTGCAGAGTCCGGGGGCATTTGAGGAGACACTGGCTGGTCTATTGAATCTTCGTCGATTTGGGCAAGCCGTTCAGTTGAGAATCGTGCTGATTCGCCCTGTTTTGGAAAACCTTGCAGCGCTTTGCGAATTCATTGGTCGTAATTTGCCTTTCGTCCGTGAGGTCGCATTAATGGCATGTGAACCCATTGGCTTTGCTTTGGCAAACCCTGAACTGACCGACATTGACCTTCGAGACTGGAGCACGGAGCTCAGTCACGGCTTCAGGACACTGAAGCGAGCGAAGGTACCTGCCATTTTGATGAATGCCCCACTCTGCGCTCTGCCACAAACTCTGTGGCCGTATGCACACAAAAGCATCTCCGATTGGAAACGTACGTTTGCTGAGGACTGTGCTACGTGCAGAGTGAAAACAGAGTGTGCAGGCCTTTTCTCATGGCATCACCCAGGTAAACATTCGATGAAAATCCAAAAAATTGAAGGGATTATCAATGTCTAAATTCATCACGTCGCTGTCAGCATTCATTGCCGGAACTTCTTTGGTGAACACGGATGTGCAAGCCCTGGAGCAGGGGCTGAAGAACCCTTTCGGCAGCAGACTCGATCCGGTCAGCTTGCGTCCGCTTAACATGCCCGGCGATAACCTATACGCAGCCCATCGATCCCACTCGTCACATTCCTCGCATTCATCTCACAGTTCAGGAAGCGGTTCCTACTCTGCTCCAAGCCGGACTTACACGGCTCCAAGTAAGACTTATTCCCCCCCTAGTCCTGCCTATTCAGCACCAAAAACACCTTACTCGAGCAACTTTGGAACGAGCGGTTCGAACAGTCTTGGTGGTTCCACCGGTAGCCGCAATCCTGTAGACGCAGGAAGGCCTTCGACAGTCAGCCCCATCAGCTCAGATTTCGATCCTAATAATAAAAAACTCATGGAGCTAATTCGGCGCGTACAGATGGGTTTGATTATCAAAGGTTATGAACCTGGCACCATAGACGGCGTGATGGGCGAGCAAACTCGTTTGGCACTGAAATTATTCCAGTCTCATAACAGCTTGCCTGCAGATGGCATGATGGGTACGCAAACACTGAACGCCTTAGGCGTGATTGTTCCCAAATGAATCATAAGGTCTATAGATATATTCGATTTTGGGCTCCCGTGATATCCGTGATCGGACTGGGCTTCATTGTCTTCCATGATTATGTTCGACCGCTTATTGCCGAATATAGTCACGGTGATGAGTACAAGCGACTCGCTTTAGAGTGCGACCTGGCAATGCATGAGGAAGCTGCGCTACGGGGATTGATCGGAAATGATCCACAGTCCGAACGTCTCAGGTTAAGTGCAGACGTTGGGATGATGGTCTGTCACGACTACGACATACTTCGTAAACAGCTATTAATTCAGGGTCTATCAGAAGACCAACTGGCGATGTTAGGCCTGGAGGTACTTGAAGTAGAACAAATCACGGTACAGCAGATGGTCGATGCTCATCGCATGGATAGATTTTAATATGAGGAAGTCGATTCTTACGTATTTTATTTTCCTCTCCTGGATTAGCCATCTGCAGGCGTCGCAACTTAACCATGAAGATCAACTTCTGAGGAAAGTGCTCACTGCCTATCGTGTTGAGCCCATGACTACCAGGCCGTTGTTCATGGGGCCGAAGGAAAAGTTAGGGCAGATGCTGTTTTTTGATCCCGTCATGGGGGGGCCAAACAACACGACTTGCGCGACTTGTCACGTCCGTAGCAAAGGCAGTGTTGACGGGTTGCCTATGGCTGTGGGTATCGGCTCAAGCGGAGTGGGAGAGCAAAGGCTTCAATCTCCAGAAGCTTTTGTCATACCCAGAAATGTGCTCCCGTTTTTTAATCGTGGAGAAAGCGATTTTACCGCTCTATTTTGGGATGGACGAGTACAGATGGGTGAAAATGGGAATTTTGAATCGCCTATGGGTAATAAACTGCCAAAGGGATTCGAAAATCTACTTGCCGTCGCAGCAAGCTTTCCCCAAGTTGAACCTGATGAGATGCTGGGCCGATCTGTACGCCGCGGAGGTGAGAACCAAGCCACCTACCATGCGGATCTAGTCGATATGACAGTCGACCCTGACAACTTTCAAGAGCGGACATTGAATGTTTATAGTAATTTGGTTAAACGTTTGTTAGGCACTTCGGCCGCCTCGACCCCTATGCAATCAGAATATAGAAAACTCTTCCAATCAGCTTATCCGGCTACAAGCGAGTTTGATATTACTCATATTGGCAATGCCTTGGCAGCTTACATTTCCTTGGCGTTTCAGCTTAAGCCAGCAGCTTGGGATAGCTATGTAAGAGGAGAAATCTCCGCTTTATCCCAGCAGCAAAAAAAAGGAGCGATGATTTTCTTCGGGAAAGGGCGCTGTGCGGTTTGTCATACAGGTGAGGAGTTCTCGGATTTTAAATATCACGGACTTGCCGTGCCGCAACTCGACGTTGGCAAACACGGAGGTTATTTAGATTATGGAAGGGCAAAAGCGACGGGGTTGGCCATAGATCGCTTTCAATTTCGCACTCCACCGCTACGTAATGTTACGCGCACTGGGCCATGGGGGCACAACGGTGTATTCACATCCTTGGAAGAAGTCATTAGTCATCACTTCAACCCCATTCCATTAATGTTTGCCGCGCAGAAAGGCCGACCTCGCGAAGCGGAACTCGCGGGGCGGCTGCTGAGGTACCGCTCCCCCATCCTTGCCGAGATCTACCCGATGGCGCCAAACGACGTGGGGGCAGTCGTCGCGTTTCTAGAGGCACTGCAATCAGATCCTATTTTGTCAACTGATGAAGCTCTGCCTAAATCAGTCCCCTCAGGGATGAATCAGTTCATTGTTGAATGAATCGCACTGCGCAGAACCGACAACGTCATCGTCCAGGGGACTTTCAGGAAGCGTTTGAGGCCGGTTTTCTGCTGCGTTTGCAGCAGACGCTGCTCAACCTTCGTGAAGCTGCTGTATCCCGATCAACAAGTTTCGATGCTTGAGACTTTGCTTTTCCCGCCAAACCCTCTGATCAAGCGATCTTTGATCGCGCCGATCGGAGGGTTCACTCGCTTTTTGTCGAAGGCACTTCGTTCCATCCTTCCATTTCAAATTTGATTAGCGTCACTCCTCTTTTACCCATCAGTAATTGCCCTCAATCTCTGTCAAGTGCAACGCAGTTTCAGCATTAGAACCGAGCTTGTCGTAGAACTATGTCTAGAGATGTGGCGACTCCGGCGACAGCGGCGACAACCCATGCAGCACGGGGCCTGGAGCGTGGCGACAAAAGTGGCGACAGTCGCCACTTTTTGCACGCTTTGGCCGTGACGCTTGACCGTCTTTTCGAGTGGGTATAAAAATTGGTGCACGGACCGCTGTTGTTGACAGCACCAGCCCAGGTAGCCAGAACCTTTAAGGCTACGCCACTTGCGTGGTGGTTCTCCCGAAGTGCGATTAGCGTCCGGCGGCTCGCACGGTCACTCCCCAAGAGTGATGGATGCCCACTCGACTGATCTGCCCTCTGCGGCAGACGATGAACCTTCCTCGCTGCGCTGCAGCAACCTCACCTTTCGGCACACTTCGTTGCGCCAGACTGCGCCCGTCTCTTTCTGCTGGAAAGAGACGGGCGCTCGTACCACTGCTGCAAACCACGCCGTACAAGGCATTGCCGCAACTCTCCTCGTGACAATCGGCCTGACAAATCTGATTCGTCGCCATCCGCATCGATACAGGCACCGGTGCCGCAGCCTTTGGAAGGGCTGCACCTGACTGACAGTCAGGCATGCCCCAGGTGTCCATGTCGTTGCCTTCTCCTGCTCAGGATCTCCAGGTGCCGAACTCGTCAGTGTCGGCACAGCCTCCACCCGCCCGCATCTTCGGATGCGACTAAGGAGGCCAGATTCATGGGTTCATGCCCTCGCTCCCGGTCGTAAGGAGCCGTGTGTTCCGCGTCAGTGAACACCTCACAGGCCGCAGGGGCCTTGATCCCTGATAACACTCAACAGCCGTGGCGGGACTACGTGAGGACAACCAGCAATTACCGAGGAGAGGGCCCATGCAGCAGTTAGATCCGAAGCTTGAACTACCACGACCGCCTCGACCGCTGATTGAGTCAAACCCCGTGGCCGAGCCTTATCCGGTCCAGGCACTGGGTGGAATTCTTGGGCCTGCGGTTGAGCGCATGGCCGAGGTCATCGGCGTGCCCCAGGCACTGGCCGCACAATCGGTCTTGGCTGCCTCGGCGCTAGCCACTCAAGGTCATGCGGGCTTGCAACTCGATGGACGAAATTACCCCCTGTCGCTGTTCCTGATTACAGTGGCCGCGTCAGGTGATCGCAAGACCGCGGCAGATCGTTTTGCATTGCTGCCAGCACGGCAATGGGAGCGTGAGCAGTGGCAGCGCTACCGTGAACAACTCGCCCGGTACCGTGTCGCGCAGCGGCAGGCGCAGCGTATCAACCCTGGCTATCCCGACCCCACAAACGGCGTACCGCTTGAAGCGGAGCCCTCTGCACCTAGGCTGATCACCACGGATCCGACTATCGAGGCCCTGATCAAGGGACTCTGCCATGACTTGCCGAGCATGGGCCTGTTCTGTGACGAGGGGGGACAATTCCTCGGTAGCAGCACCATGAGTCGAGATAACCGTTTGAAAGCGGTTACGACCTTGTCGTCACTCTGGGACGGCAGTCCGATAGATCGCGCGCGGTCCATGGTGGGTGAAAGCTTGCGAGCTTACGATCGACGCTTAAGCCTGCACCTGATGCTGCAACCGTATCTAGCCATGCAGTTACTCAGTGACCCGTTGCTGCTGGGGCAAGGCATTCTCGGTCGCTGCCTCATGACCTGGCCCACCAGCCTGGCCGGACAACGCAGTTACCAGGCTGTCGACTTGTCCAAAGACCCCGCCCTAAAGCGATATCACCACCGTCTTTCGGCCCTGTTTCATCAGCCTTGGTCGCTTTCCGCTGACGGTGCCTTGCGGCTGTCACCGCTGAGCCTCAGTCCACTGGCTCGTCGTCGCTGGATTGATCTGCATGATGCCATCGAGGCCCAGTTGGGTGAGTTTGGCGAGTTGGCCAGCGTACGGCCTAGCGGATCGAAGGCCGCCGACAACCTGCTGCGCGTCGCCGGCAATCTGGCAGTCGTGGAGGAGAGCAGCGTCGTGGAGGTCGATCATATCCAACGGGCCTCGGCCTTAGTCGGCTATTACCTCTCCGAGATCCAGCGCCTGACCGAACAGGAACCGGTGTGCCGGGTAAAAGAGGAGGCAGACCGGCTGCTGCGCTGGCTGCAGGTCAAAGATTGGAAGCGCTTCAGTATTCGGGAGCTGAATCGCAATGGTCCCCGATTTGCCCGTAAGAGCAGTCGTCATGCCGCCAAGCTGTTGGTCGAGTTGATTGATCATCAGTGGCTGAGCACCGACGGTTGTACCTTCGAGGTGCGCCATGTTCAATCTTGATGAAGCGCTGCGCAACCACCTGGCTCAGCGCCAAAAGGAGCCGAAAGCGCGGTTTGTCGCCGCGACTGTCGCCACTTTGTCGCCACGCTCAAAGCCAGGCAGGACAAGGGTTGTCGCCGGTGTCGCCGGTGTCGCCACCACCCATAAAGCTATCACCTCGCCGACAGCCATCATCCAATGGTTGAAAGAGGAGGGCGCGCATCTCTACGTCTCCGATAACAGGCTGTGTTTTCGTCCGACGGATTGGGCCCAGCTCGCCATCGTGAGTGCGTACTGGCAAGCCCTTTTGCATGATCTCGCTGCAGTCGATCAGGAACAGAAAAATGGCTCGGGTCGGTAAGCGAGCGGGACGTAATTTTGGCTTCGGTCGCCAGCTCAGCTATGCCGGACCGCAAGCACTGAGAGATCTGTTTGGCGACGGCCATTTTGCTACCGTCAAAGCCCATAGCGATCGCTGGCAGGCATTCGTGCGTTGGTGTCGATCCGAGGAAGGGCCAAGGCTCAATGACGCGCGACAGATCGACCGCGAGATCCTTATGCGGTACGCCTTCCATTTGCGCGAGCAGGTTGATCAGGGCAACGTCGGCATCGCCACCGCACAGAACCGCCTGTCCAGCGTGAACCGAACGATGGCCGCGCTGCGCGGTGATCAGTACGTCAAAATCCCCAGTCCGAGCAAGGCGCTTGGCTTGCAGCGCTCAGGTGTGCGTAGTGAGGCCCCGCAAGGCCAAGACCGTGTCCAGGTCGAGTTGATCACACAGGCGTTGTCAGAGCGAGGCCAGCAATCGAGGGTGAGTGCCATTGTGCTCCTTGCTCGGGAGACCGGCATGCGCCTGCGTGAAGCGATCTTGGCGGACTTGCCCCGGCTGCAACGTGAGGCTCGGCAACTAGGCAAGATCAATATCCAGGACGGCACCAAAGGCGGTCGATCAGGCGCATCTGCACCGCGTTGGATTGCGGTCACGGATCAAGTTCGTGGCGCCCTCGACAGGGCCAGCGAGGCTTCACCCAAGGGCAGTCGGAATCTGTTAACACCTGATGAAAGCTACAAAGATTTCTTACAGACAATCGTGCGACCGGCACGGGACATCCTGCATGAGCATGGATTGAAAGGCTTTCATGAACTGCGGGCGGCTTACGCCTGTGAGCGCTATGAGCAACTGACCGGCTTCTCCGCGCCCATCAATGGCGGTCGTGGTCATCGAGACGATCGAGCACTCGATCAGCGTGCACGCCAGCAGATCAGCCACGAGTTGGGGCATAACCGCATCGACGTGGTGAGTGCCTACATCGGAGGTCGTTGATGAAGTCCGAGTTCGATATGGCGTTGTTTCTGAGTCCCGTGCTCAAAGGTGCGCATGCCACGCGGCAGCGGCATATCAGGCAGGCAGAAAGGATGCACAAGGCGATTCGTGAGCGCTGGAGTTGTGCGACCCCCTGGTCCTGGAAGGAAAAGCACACCAGATGGTTTTTAGAGCACTATCTGCGTTGCTCAGCACCAGCGACCGTCTATTACTATGAGTTAACAGCAGGGCTGATCCGCCGCAGAAAGGCGCAACTCGTGGTTGTCTGATAGACGCTTTTAAGCGTGAGCCCCTGAGTATGGGAATGCGGAGCCTTCCCATACTCAGGGGCTTGGCCGAAGAAGCGCAGGCATGCGGCAGATTTAGCGACAGTCGCCACTTCAGTCGCCCTGCTGCACGACACGGATTGTCGCCGGCTCAGCGTATCGGCACGACGTTACGGTCCCTGGTTTGATTGATGGCGGATGCCGACAGGCTGCCGGTGGCTGCCTTCTGGATATGTTCACTCCACCAGGCCATCATCGGACGCCGGCGTTCGATGTAATCCGCCCGGTTGTAGGCGCTTCGAACTTCGTCTTTATCGACATGCGCCAGCGCGACTTCGATCAGCTCCGGATCCCATCCATGTTCGTTCAGGATTGTGCTGGCCATGGAGCGCATTCCGTGGCTGACCAAGCGGTCCTGAAAACCCATTCGTTTCAACGCCATGTTGGCTGTTTGGCTATTCGCGTGGGTGCGCGGGTTTCTATCTGACGGGAACACATATTCCCTGTGGGCGCTATGGGGCTTAAGCGTCTCCAATAACGAGAGTGCATGTTCGGTCAGCGGGATTGTGTGCGGACGACGCTTTTTCATTCGCTCCGGAGGGATGGTCCAGAGGCGTTTGTCGAAGTCGATATCTGCCCATCGGGTGGTCGCCGCTTCGGAGGGGCGGGTCATGGTGTGCAGCTGCCATTCGATCAGGCAGCGGGTCGTCCGCTTGATGCTGGCGTTCGCGATTTCCATCATGAGCTCGGGAAGCTCATCAGCTGGTAGCGCGGCCATGTTCTCTTTTTTGGGTTTCTTGAAGACCGCTCGAATGCCGCTGAGAGGGTTGGCAAAGATCATTCCGGAATTGACCCCGTAGGTCATGATCTCGTTAAGGCGCTGGCTTACCCGCTTCACGGTCTCGAGGCTACCTTTGGCCTCAATCGGCCGAAGGAGCTTGATGACCATCGGGGCATTCACTTCTGATAGCGGCGTTGATTTCATGCTCGGAAATACATGCAGCGTGAGTGAGCGCCAGATGTCTTCGGCATACGCCGGGGTGACGGAATCCTTCTTCAATTCGAACCACGCGGTGGCTACGTTCTCGAACGTATGTTCCGTTTCCGCTCGTTTGGCTTCCTGCAGTTCATTACGCTGAGCTTTGGGGTCGATGCCCTGTGCAAGCAGCTCTCTAGCCTCAACGGTTTTCTTTCTGGCTTGCGCAAGAGAAACCTCGGGATAAGAGCCGAGTGCCATGTTGATTCGATTCTTGGTGACGGGATGCCGGAAGTTGAAATTCCACTGCATCGAGCGATTGACTCTGACACGGAGCTGAAGCCCGTCGCCATCGGTGAGGACGTAATCCTTGTCTCTCGGTTTGATCGCCTTGAGCTGGCGGTCGGAGAGGCGGGTGGTTTGAGCGCACATGAGAAGTACTCCATGACACTTTTTGGTATTCCCAAGATTAGCCCTGGGTAGCCGGGAATACCATTGGGAATACCAAATCGCCTGGAACTCTAAAAACCTCGAAAGCCCCCAATAGCCCTGAAACCCCCGTATTCACTGGATTTCAGGCACAAAAAAAGACGTCCGTGGACGTCTTTAGATGATGAAGTGGTGGAGCCGGGGGGATTTGAACCCCCGTCCGCCAGTACTCCGCTGTCGGTACTACATGCGTAGCCGTGTCTATTAAGTTAACCCTCAGCGACCCGACGGGCAGGGTGCTTTGGGCGAGTTGTGTAAGTTTTAGCCGCTTCGTCCACAACGTACTGCACGGCGATTCTGTTCTATATGACAATCATTTTGGGTTTACAGACATCCCCTGATGATTGCTGGACCCGAAGGTACCAGAAGCTCAGGATCTAAGGCTGCTTACGCAGCGATAGAGAATTCCTGGCCGTAGGTTTCGTCATTGGCAACTATAAGTAGTTGCAACAGTGGATTTACGAGTTCTGTTACCAACTCGGCATGCACCTAAAGTTTCGCAACCGGCGTCGAATCCTAAACGGCCCCGAGCCTGCTGCTCTGTGAGTCAAAGTGAGCAACAAGCCTGCACAGTGTACGCCAACATGGCTCTGAAGGCCAACCCGAAGGTTGGCCCTCAGTGGCTATCAGGTTTTACTGCCTTTGCCTTTGCCTTCACCTTCGCCTTTGTCTTTGTTCTGTATTTCCTGCAGGGTTTGAGTGGTTTCGGAAATGCATTTCTTGGTGCCTTCCTCGGTGTTTTGCGCCTGGTAGGCCTTGGCTTGCTGGACACTGGCCTCGACGCGAGCACTCATTTCCGGCGTCTGAATCTGGGATTTGGCATTGGCGATGGCTTGCAGATTGGTCGCACAGAGATCGTCGCCGGCGGCAAATGAAGAAGACGCCAGCATTGAGGCAGTAACGAACAGACCTAACAGTACAGAGCGTTTCATATGGATCTCCTTGACCTGAGGGTCCAGGCAATCGCTGGCCATCAGGACGGGCTGCCAATTTTGGGAAAGGTCCCACGTTCGCGGGACTTGATCAGTGGACTGCGACAGCGCGTCAGGGTTCTATTTTTCTTCAGATCGCCCTGGCCTGGGTCACCCGATCCACCAGATAGACCAGCCCGTGATAATCAATTCCACCGTATTGCGTCAGACCGATCTCACAAGTGCGACTGGTAGAAACCCCTTCACTGCATTGCTGTACCGCGTCCTTGAGCGTACGCAACGAATGGGCGTTCAATTCCGGGGTGGTAAAGCCCTTGTCGCCGGCAAAACCGCAGCAGTGAATGCCTTCCGGAATGACCACGTTTTTACTGCATTTGCGCGCAAGATCGATCAGCGCCTGGCTCTCACCGAGATGCTGAGTGCTGCACGTGACGTGTACTGCGATCGGCGCTTCCTGGGGGGTGAAATCGAGACGATCCATCAAGTGAGTGCGGATGAAACGCACCGGGTCGTACAGGTCCAGTCGCACATCGCCCAAGTCCTGAACCAGCCGCAAAGTGCAGGGGCTGGTGTCGCAATAGATTGGGTCGAGTCCGCCGCGGCTGGCGTGCAGTAGTGCGCCGATCAGTTCCTGACGCTTGTGTTCGGCTTGTTCGGCGTAGCCTTTGGAGGCGAATGGCTGACCGCAGCAGAGGTTGTCCTGATTGTCCGGAAAAACGACCTGGTAACCGGCTTTTTCCAATAGACCACGGGTTTTTTCGTATAGTGACATTTGCTCTTTATCGCCCGCTGCCGGGCCCATGACCCGCGACACGCAGGCCGCCAGGTACACCACCCGAGGCCGCTCGTCCGACACGGTCGGGCTGAAACGGATGGCTCTTTCCGGCTGTGGCATGGCGTTGGTCCATTGCGGGATCTGATTCTTGGACAATCGCGTCAGCGATGCCGAAAGCTTTGCCAGGCGCGGCGTCCCCAGTAGCATCCGCGCACCGTTGGCGACGTGCAGGGTGAAGCGCGCGCCTTGCAACGCGGTGGCGAAATTTCCTTCAATCCAGTTGGCGGTTTTCGTATTCGTTGCCTTGCGGCCACGGAGCTTTTTCACCAGCTCGCCGGTGTTGATTCCTACAGGGCAACGTTGTGCACACAGGCCGGTGGCGGCGCACGTATCGATGCCCTGGTATTCGTAGGCTTGTTCCAGTTCGGCGGTGTCTGTGCCGGCGCGTTTCTTCGCTTGAATGTCACGCCAGATCACGATGCGCTGGCGTGGACTCAGCGTCAGGTCTTTCGACGGGCACACCGGTTCGCAGAAACCGCATTCGATGCACTTATCCACAATCTCGTCGGCGGCGGGCAACGGTTTCAGGTGCTTGAGATGGATCTGCGGATCGTCGCTGAGCACCACGTCCGGGTTGAGAATGCCGTTAGGGTCGAGCAGACGTTTGAGCTGCCACATCAACTGGTAAGCGTCGCTGCCCCATTCCAGTTCGACGAAGGGCGCCATGTTGCGACCGGTGCCGTGTTCGGCCTTCAGCGAGCCGCCGAACTCAACGGCCACCAATTGCGCCACGTCGTCCATGAACGCCTGGTAGCGTGCGACTTCTTCCGCGCTGTTGAAGCCTTGGGTGAAGACGAAGTGCAGATTGCCTTCCAGGGCGTGTCCGAAAAGGATCGCTTCGTCGTAGTGATGTTTGTCGAACAGTTCGATCAAGCGGTTCACGCCGATGGCCAGTTGTTCCACCGGGAAAGTTACGTCTTCAATGATCACCGTGGTGCCGGTTTTGCGCACCGCGCCGACGGCGGGGAAGGTGTCCTTGCGGATCGCCCAGAGCCGGGCGTTTTCCGCCGGGTCTTCGGTGAAGTCGACTTGTTTCTCTACCGGGAACCCAGTCAGTGACGCCATGATTTGCGTCAGTTGTTCCTGGAGCAAAGTGGAAGAGGCTGCGCGGGATTCGATCAGCAGGGCGCAGGCATTGGTCGACAGTTGTTGTACGAAAGCGGGCATGCCGGGCTTGTCCTGCACCGAGCGCAGGCTGCGACGGTCCAGCAGTTCCACCGCCGAGACGGGTTGGCTTTTCAGCACGGTGACGGCGTTGCAGCAGGTTTCTACATCCGGGAACACGATCAGCGCCGACGCCTTGTTCGGGTGGTCGATCACCGTGTCGTAGGTCACCGCGCTGATGAACCCGAGTGTCCCTTCGGAGCCCACCAGCAAGTGGCTCAAGATATCCACAGGCTCGTCGAAATCCACCAGCGCGTTGAGTGACAGCCCGGTGGTATTTTTCAGACGGTATTTGTGGCGAATTCTCGCAGCCAGTTCCGCATTGGCGCGGGTCTCGCGGCCCAATGTCGCCAGACGTTCCAGCAGCTCGGCGTGGCTCTCACGGAAAGCTGCGACACTGGTGGCGTCTTCGGTGTCGAGACGACTGCCATCGGCCAGCACCAGACGAATCCCGGCCAGCGTGTGATAGGTGTTCTGCGCTGTGCCGCAGCACATGCCGCTGGCATTATTGGCGACGATGCCGCCGATTTTGCAGGCGTTGATCGACGCTGGATCTGGGCCGATCTTGCGGCCGAACGGTGCCAGCCAGGCGTTGGCCTGGGCGCCGATCACACCCGGTTGCAGGCGGATTTGCGTACCCTGGCCACGGATTTCGCGACCGTTCCAGTTATCCCCCAGCACAATCAGCACCGAATCGCTGATGGCCTGGCCAGACAGGCTGGTGCCGGCGGCGCGGAAGGTCACCGGGACTTTATCCCGTTGCGCCAGTTTGAGCAGCGCCACCACTTCGTCTTCGGATTCGACGCGTATCACCAATTTCGGAATCAGCCGGTAGAAACTGGCGTCGGTGCCGAAGGCCAAAGTCGACAGCGGATCGTCGAAGCGCCGCGTTTCAGGAATCAGTTGCTGCGCATCGCGCAGGAAAGCCGCCGGTAGATTCATTGGTCCTCCAGAATCAGAACCACCAGGTCTTTCGGGCCGTGGGCACCATAAGCCAGGACTTGTTCGATGTCGGCTGTCTTCGACGGGCCGGACACTAGCAAGGCATTGGTCGGCATGCCTTGGGCCCATTCGAATTCCTGCTGCACCTGATAGAAGTTGTCGCGGATTTCACTGGCCTTGAGCAAGGCGAAATGTACCGGCGGCACCAGGCTCATCAGGCGCGGCTCTTCCCGCGTCGGCCAGATAATCAGGCTGCCTGTCGCGGCGATTGCGCCGAGGGTGGTGGTCAGGCTGGCCGGGGTGTCATTGAACAACTCGGTTTTCCATTCCTCGGCCGGGCGGTTGTAGGCTTTGAGCGCAGGCAGGCCAGGATTTTTCGCCCAATGTTGAGTGACACGTTGACCGTGAGCTGTTGTCGGCGCAATCAACAGGCTCGGCAATTGGCGATCCCGCAGCAGTTGCGCCAGCAATTCGGGCCAGCCTTCTCCAGACGTCAGATGAATTTCGGTGTGCACCGCTTCCATCAATTTGCGCAGCTGCGGGATGCGTTGCTCGGGCGTGTAGGTGTAGGGCTTGGTCACCAATTCGACATCGAAATTGTCAGCCAACGGCTTTGTGCCAGTCAGACTGTTGCGCAATTTGCCGAGAATATTTTGCTTGGCGCTCATCAGCGGTCTCCCTGTTTGGCCAGATGCTCGCGGGCCATGTCATGCAGTGAGCGGGCGGCGGGTTTTGGTGCGCTGTGGTTCTGGGTCCACGGGCCGACGTTGCTCGGGGTCAGCGCGCGCAGGCGAGTGGCGAAGAAGCCGAACCAGCGATAGAGCGTTGGCGAGCTGTTGAGCTTTGCCCAGGCGTTCCAGATAAAGCGTTCTTTGCGCGAGTACTTGCTGCCTTGGCCGCGCATCACTTGATGCGGGCTGTCCGGCGCTTTGACGTTCTCTTCCCGTAGGCGACGTAGCAATGCAGGGATCGGAATTTTTACCGGGCAGACTTCACCGCAAGCGCCGCATAACGAAGACGCACTCGGGTGATCGGGGACTTTCGCCAGGCCGACCATGTGTGGGGTGATGATTTTTCCGATAGGCCCAGGGTAAACCTCCCCATAGGCATGGCCGCCGATTCGGGTGTAGACCGGGCAATGATTCATACAGGCGCCGCAGCGGATGCAGTTAAGGGTCTGGCGCAGTTCACTGTCGGCAAACGCCTGGCTGCGACCATTGTCGAGCAATACCAGGTGCACTTCCTGCGGGCCGTCGAGCTCATGTTCCTTGCGCGGGCCGGAAATCATGTTGACGTAGGTGGTGATCGGTTGGCCGAGGGCCGAACGGGTCAGCAGCGACAACAGCGGTACAACATCCCGCAGGTTTTCGACGACCTTCTCGATGCCGGTGACGGCAATGTGTACGGGCGGCACGGTGGTCGACATGCGCCCGTTGCCTTCATTTTCCACCAGCAGCAAGGTGCCGGTTTCGGCCACGGCGAAGTTGACGCCGGAGACGCCGATGTCAGCTTCAAAGAATTTCTGTCGCAAGACTTTGCGACCGATCTGAATGAGTTGGTCAACGTCCTTGGTGTACTCCACGCCAAGTTTGTCGTGGAACAAGGACGCGACCTGACCGGCATTCTTGTGGATCGCCGGCATAATAATGTGTGAAGGCTTCTCTTGGTCGAGCTGGACGATAAATTCGCCCATGTCCGACTCCAGGCATTCAATGCCTTGAGCCGCGAGGACATGGTTCATCTCCATCTCTTCGCTGACCATCGATTTGCCCTTGATCACTTGCCGCCCCTCGTGAGCGCGGATGATCGATAAGACGATGCCATTGGCCTCGTCCACCGTTTCCGCCCAGTGCACTGTCACACCGTTGCGGGTCAGGTTCTGTTCAAGCTGCTCGAGCAGATCGGGCAACTTGGATAAAGCACGGGCGCGGACAGCATTGCCCAGCGCTCGCAAATGTTCTCTTTCATGGGCATCGCTGAAGGACGCTGCCCGTTTGCTCATCAGTGAATCCATCGCGCTGCGAAAGTTGTTTCGCAGTTGCGTGTCAGCCAAAGCCTCGTGAGCCCGGGCGCGAAAATCTTCTTCTACGGCGACCTGCTCCTGGTAAACAGGAATCAGCATGGGGGCGCTCATGAAGCACCTCCAGTACGCTGCCAAAGGAAGCTGGCCAGATGCTGACCGCGTAACGCTTCCTGCTGTTTCTCCAACGAGCCATTGATGTTCATCAGGCAGCCGCAATCGGCACTGAGTACCTTGTGCGCGCCGGATTCCTTCAGCGCCCGGGTTTTGTCAGCCACCATCGCGCCGGAAATGTCTGGCATACGGACGCTGAAAGTCCCACCAAAGCCACAGCATTCACTTTCGTGGCTATGGTCGACTCGCTCCACGTTGCTTAGCTGCGCCAATAATTCACGGCCATGCAGATGGGTATTCATTTCACGGCGTGCCGAACACGACGTGTGCAGCGCCACTTTGACCGGCTCGCCGCTGTCCTTGAGCTGCACCTTGCAGACAAATAGCAGGAACTCGGCCAGCTCATAAGTCCGGGCGGCCAGGGCCTGGACCTGTTTCAGCGTTTGCGGCTCGTCCTTGAACAAGTCGGCGTAGTGTTCGCGCAACATCCCCGCGCAAGACCCCGACGGCACCACCACCGGATAATCCCCGGCGAACAGCGTCAGTTGCGAGCGCGCCACGGCCCGGGCCTGATCGGTGTAACCCGAGGTGTAGGCCGGCTGCCCGCAGCAACTTTGCCCTTGCGGGTATTCGACACGAATGCCTTCGCGCTCCAGCAGGTGGATCGCGTCCATCCCGGCTTCCGGGTAGAACAGATCCACCACGCAAGTCCCGAACAGGTAGACCCGTGACGGTTTTTCGCTGGGGTATTGCCGAGGCTCGGGCAGTGGCGGGGCGACGCGGGTCGCGTTTGGCACAGCGTTGTAAAAAAGCTCGCTCATCAGGCGTGTCTCCGGGTGGTCCCGGTTATCCGTCCGCTGAGGCTGCTGAATATAGAGAGGGAAGCTTTCAGCAGCCTTGCAGACCCGGTTGTGAATAGCTGACGCCGGGGGGCGTAATCCGGCGTCGGTTTTTTCCGTGTCGTGTGTAGTTCTTAGTGCACCAACATGCCGGTGAACCAGTAGGCCTGAGCCAAAGTGATCAGGCCGACAATCGTTGCAAAGAATAGGCTGTGCTTGAGGGTGAAGCGGAACAGGTCCGATTCCTTGCCCACCAACCCGGTCGCGGCGCAGGCCACGGCGATCGATTGCGGCGAAATCATCTTGCCGGTTACGCCGCCGCTGGTGTTCGCCGCCACCAGCAAGGTGTCGTTGACGCCGATCTGGTGCGCAGTGGTTGCTTGCAGCGAACTGAACAGTGCGTTGGATGAGGTATCGGAACCGGTCAGGAACACGCCGAGCCAGCCGAGGAATGGCGAGAAGAACGGGAATGCCGCCCCCGTGCCTGCCAGGACCAGAGCCATGGTCGACGACATGCCCGAGTAGTTGGTGACGAAGGCGAAGGCCAGCACCATGCCGATGGACAGAATCGGCCAGCGCAGTTCGTAGACGGTCTCTTTAAAAGTGGTAAGACCAGTTTTTAGATTGATCTTCAGCACCAGCATCGAGATCAGCGCAGAGAAGAAAATCGCCGTGCCGGTCGCGGAAATCGGATCGAGTTTGAACACCGCCGGAATCGCCGTCGGGGCGGTCACGATTGGGGCGACCTTGATCACCATTTGATCCAGATGCGGAATCGCGAAGTTGAACACCCAGCCATACATCGAGCCGCCCGCGGCGAACATGGCCTTGAACGGTTTCAGCGTCCAGATCGTGACCAGCACGGTGAGGATCAGGAACGGCGACCAGGCCTTGAAAATTTCCCCCAGACTGTAAGGCGAAGGCACGGTGGTGCGCGGTTGGCCGAAACCACCGGTGCTGGCCACCACGGAAGCCGAGACGGCGCCGACGATGTGGGCACCGGCGGCGCGTTTTGGCTGCCAGATTTTCAGGAATAGCGTCAGAGAAACGAGGCTGGCCAGCGCCGAGGTGATGTCCGGCAGTTCCGGGCCGATGAAGTTCGAGGTGAAATATTGGGTAACGGCGAAGCTCAAGCCGGCCACCAGTGCGGCCGGCCAGGTTTCCCGAACGCCGCGCAAGCCGTCCATCATGAACACCAGCCAGAACGGGACGAACAACGACAGCAATGGCAGTTGGCGACCGGTCATGGCGCCGATCTTGAACGCGTCAATGCCAGTGACTTGCCCTGCGACGATAATCGGAATCCCCAATGCGCCAAAGGCTACCGGCGCGGTGTTGGCGATCAGGCACAGGCCGGCGGCGTACAACGGGTTGAAACCCAGTCCTACCAGCAGCGCGGCGGTAATCGCTACCGGTGCGCCGAAACCGGCGGCGCCTTCCAGGAAGGCGCCGAAGCAGAAACCGATCAGCAGCACTTGCAGGCGTTGGTCATCGGTGATCGACAGCACTGAGCTGCGGATCACTTCGAACTGGCCACTCTTGACCGTCAGTTTGTAGAGGAACACCGCTGCCACGATGATCCAGGCAATCGGCCACAAGCCGTAGGCGAAGCCATATCCGGCTGCCGCGAAGGCCATATCGACCGGCATCTGAAAGGCAAAGATTGCCACAGCGATGGCCAGGGCCAGGGTGATGCTGCCGGCCACGTGGCCTTTGAGGCGGAACACGGCCAAGGCCAGGAAGAAAAATACGATGGGGATGACGGCCGCGAGTGCGGACACGCCAAGACTGCCGAGCGGGCTGTAGAGCTGTTGCCAGGTTTGCATATGGGTGGCCCCTAATTGTTGTTGGTCAGGCACTGGTCAGCGTTCTTGGATAATTGGTAATACCAATTTACAATCGCTGTTGGCTAGGGTAAAAGCCTTGTATGCGGTGTGTCAATTTGCCGCCCTAAAACTTTTGTCGAATGAGCGGTGCAGAACGCATCTGATCTGTCCGATCAAGTGTCGTCTGGTAGGTGCTGACACAGCGCCGATAGGCCAGAATAGAGAGCCCGGCGAGCCGTCGGGATCGTGGAGAATTGAGTGATGGGGTTTGATCAGATTCGGCAACGCCGTTTGTCTGACGATATTGTCGAGCAACTCGAGGGGATGATTCTCGAGGGCACGTTGAAGGCTGGAGAGCGTCTGCCGGCAGAACGTGCCTTGGCCGAGCAGTTCGGCGTGTCACGCCCTTCGTTGCGCGAAGCGATTCAGAAATTGGCCGCCAAAGGGTTGCTGGTCAGCCGTCAGGGCGGCGGTAACTATGTGGTGGAATCCCTGGGCTCGACGTTCAGTGATCCACTGTTGCATCTGCTGGAAAGCAACCCCGAGGCCCAGCGTGATTTGCTGGAGTTTCGTCATACGCTGGAAGCATCCTGTGCTTACTACGCGGCATTGCGTGCCACGGACGTGGATCGCGAGCGGCTGACGGCGGCGTTCGACGAATTGCAGGACTGCTATTCGCGCCATGACGAGGTGGGTCGGGCCGAAGAGGGCGCGGCGGATGCGAAATTTCATTTGGCGATCGCCGAGGCCAGTCATAACGCAGTATTGCTGCACACCATTCGTGGACTGTTCGACCTGCTCAAACGCAACGTCGTGACCAATATCGGCGGCATGTACAAACAACGCGCTGAAACCCGCGACATGTTGATCGCTCAGCACAGAGAATTGTATCTGGCGATTATCGAAGGCAGGGCAGAGCAGGCAAGGGAGGTTTCCAGTCGGCACATTTTGTATGTGCAGGAAGTGCTGGAAGAGGTGCGTCAGGAAGTGCAGCGCGTGGCTCGGGCGGAGCGGCGCAAGGGGATGTAGTCAGTTAGTTCTGTAAACGATCGTTCCCACGCTCTGCGTGGGAATGCATCCCGTGACGCTCCGCGTCACAACGCGGACGCAGAGCGTCCATTGCTGCATTCCCACGCAGAGCGTGGGAACGATCATCTGAAGGCGAAAGAACTAGTCTTCCTTACCCTTGTTTCGCACCGCACGCTGCAATTCACGACCGGCGTCGCGTTCGCGTTCGGTATCACGCTTGTCGTATTCCTTCTTGCCCTTACCCAGAGCGATCTCGCACTTGACCATGTGCTTGCTCCAATACCAGGACAGGCACACGCAGGCGTAACCCTTTTGCTGCACGGCAGCGGCCAGCTTTTCCAGCTCGCGCCGGTTGAGCAGCAGTTTCCGCGTGCGGGTCGGATCAGCGATGACGTGGGTGCTGGCAGTCATCAGCGGCGTAATGTGGCTGCCGAGCAGCCAGGCTTCGCCATCCTTGAGCAGCACGTAACTGTCAACCAGTTGCAGCTTGCTTGCCCGCAAACTTTTTACTTCCCAGCCGGCCAGGACCAGACCAGCCTCGAACTTATGCTCGATGAAGTAATCGTGTCGCGCCTTTTTGTTTTGCGCGATGGTCCCTGTTGGGTGTTTCTTCTGTTTAGCCATAGGGGCGGCATTATAGGGAGTTGCAAGCGAGTCGGCTACGGTGACGCTACGTGCTTGAGCAGGTTGATTGAATCCCGGACAATGCGGCCTCTTTTTTGAACGCTTGGGCGTGATAACGATGTCGACAGACAAGGTTTCTGTCCACGGCAGTTGGGCTAGCCGCTGGGTCTTCATACTCGCCGCGACCGGTTCGGCCGTGGGGTTGGGTAGCATCTGGAAATTCCCTTACATGGTCGGCGTCTACGGTGGCGGAGCCTTCGTGCTGATGTTCCTGGCCTGTATCGCGCTGATCGGTATGCCCGTCATGCTGGCCGAAACCCTGATCGGCCGGCGCGCGCGGCAGAGCCCGGCGAATGCCTTGAAGGTCCTGGCGCTGGAAGCGGGACATTCGGCGAAGTGGTCCTGGGGCGCGTTTGCCGGGATGATCACGGCGTTGCTGATCCTGTCTTTCTATAGTGTGGTGGGCGGCTGGTCGCTGGACTACATCATCGACATGGGGCGTGGCGACTTCCAGGGTGTGACACCTGATCAGGTCGGCGCGTACTTCGGCAATGTGATCGCTGACCCATGGCGCCTGACACTTTGGCACACGATTTTCATGCTCCTCTCAGCCGTGGTGATCGCCAAAGGCGTGGTCGCCGGGCTGGAACGCAGCCTGCGGATCATGATGCCGCTGCTGTTCGTGATGATCCTTGTATTGCTGGGCTACAGCATGACCACGGGCCATTTCATGGAAGGCGTGCATTTCATGTTCGACTTCCATCCGGAAAAAGTGCTCGACGGCTTGCTGCCGGCGATGGGGCACGCTTTCTTTTCCCTGAGTGTGGGCGTCGGTTCGATCATGATCTACGGCGCTTACATGCCGAAGAGTTCCTCGATTTCCGGGACTGTGGTCGGCGTGGCACTGCTCGATACCTTCGTTTCCCTGGTGGCGGGTCTGGCATTGTTTCCGATTGTGTTCGCTGCCGGCCTGAACCCGAGCGAAGGCCCTGGCCTGATGTTCGTCAGCCTGCCATTTGCCTTTGGCAACGTAGCGTTCGGCCAGTTGATGGGCGTAGTGTTCTTCGTGCTGGTAGCAATTGCGGCCTGGAGTTCGGCGATTTCCCTGCTCGAACCGATGGTGGCTTACCTGGTTGAGCGCACGAAGATCAGTCGTGCCTGGGTCACCTTCTGGCTGGCGTTCATTTGCTGGTTCGTCGGTCTGGGTACCGTGTTTTCCTTCAATATCTGGAAGGAAGCCAAGTTTTTCGTGAACGAAGGCGGGATGTTCCATCTCTACCAATGGGGGGCGGCCGGTGGCCTGGACTTCTTCGGTGTGATTGATTTCTTCACCTCGCGGATCATGTTGCCACTCGGTGGTTTGTGTTTCGTGGTGTTTGCGGGCTGGGTAATGGGGCGTGAAGCGGTGCGCGACGAGTTGTCGATCCGCCGTCCGGTGCTGTTCGCCCTGTCCCTGTTCTTGATGCGCTATGTGGCGCCCATCGGCATTCTCGTAGTGTTTGCCGCCCAGCTGTGGAAGTAACGCTGACATGACGACACACATTCAACGTTCGGCCCTGCTGCCATATCCGGCACAAGCGCTTTATGACCTGGTCAACGACGTGGCCCGCTATCCGGAGTTCCTTCCGTGGTGCTCAGCTGCGGACGTTCTGGAAAGCACTCCTGAGCTTATGCGTGCCCGCGTAGGAGTGGCCAAGGGCGGCCTGAGTCAGCATTTCGTGACGCGCAACACCCTGGTGCCAGGACGTTCGATCGAGATGAACCTCGAGGAAGGTCCGTTCAGCCAGTTGCACGGCGTCTGGGTATTCAAGCCGTTGGGCGAGAAGGCCTGCAAGATCAGTCTGGACTTGTCGTTCGACTATTCGGGACCGCTGGTGCGTGCGACGTTGGGGCCTTTGTTCAATCAGGCGGCGAATACGCTGATGGACGCGTTTTGCCAGCGTGCGAAACAGATGCATGGTTGAGGTCGTGATTAAGGTCGAAGTGGTGTATGCCGCCGTTGATCGTCAGGTGTTGCTTACCGTAACCGTGCCGGTGGGCACAACAGTGCGAGATGTGTTGCTCAACTCCGGCTTGAATAGCGAGTTCCCTGAGCTGGATCTGACCAGTTGTCCGGTTGGAATCTTTGGCAAAGTGATCGCTGATCCGGCCAATCGTCCGGTTCAGGCAGGGGATCGCCTCGAGATTTACCGGCCGTTGCTGGCTGATCCGAAAGAAGTTCGCCGGTTACGTGCCGCCAAGGCTGCCGAGGCCAAAGCCCAGAATCAGTGATCCGGGTAAATGACAGGCAATAAAAACCCGGGCATGCCGGGTTTTTTATTGCGTCGCAAATTATTGCGGCGAAGTTTCCAGCGGTTCTGGCGTCGGGACTGGAACGGTTTCTACGTTGTCCACGTCTTTCTGGATCTGGTCCAGCAATGAACCTGGCTTGACCGGTTTTTCTGGCTTCGGTTTCTCGACGTTTTCGGCAGGCGTGGTCACCGTAGTGTCACTGTCCTTGCCGAGAATGGCTTCGTCGCGGCTCACGCCTGGCATAAAATCGCCAGAGAGGCTGACAAGTTGATCATTTGGGTTGAAGATGACGCTAATGCGTTCCTGTTGGCGTTCACCGCCACCCGGTTGCAGGCTGTACAGATAATCCCAGCGATCGGCATGGAACGTGTCTGTCAGCAGAGGGTTGCCCATGATAAACCGTACTTGCCGGCGGGTCATTCCCGGGCGTAACTGGTCTATCATGTCCTGCGTGACGACATTGCCCTGCTGGATGTCGATTTTGTAAACCCCGGGGAATGAACAACCGGCGAGTGCGAGCAGTCCCACAAAGGTGAAACTGGTTAGCAAGAGCTTGGTGTTTTGCATCGGTGGGCGACTTCCACTATCTTGGCTGGGACAACGTAAACGCCGATCATACCCGCATTAAGAGAAGCTGCGAAGCAGCATCGCGAGAAAGCTGACCATGGTTGAAAATAGCGAACTACGCAAAGCCGGCCTCAAAGTGACCCTTCCACGGGTCAAAATTCTGCAAATGCTCGATTCCGCCGAGCAACGCCACATGAGTGCCGAGGACGTCTACAAGGCGCTGATGGAGGCTGGTGAGGACGTCGGTCTGGCCACGGTTTACCGTGTTCTGACCCAGTTCGAGGCAGCTGGCCTTGTGGTGCGGCACAACTTCGACGGAGGCCATGCGGTCTTCGAGCTGGACGATGGCAAGCATCACGACCATATGGTCAACGTCGAGACCAGTGAAGTGATCGAATTCTTCGACGAAGAAATCGAGCGGCTGCAGAAAGCAATCGTCGACAAGTATGGCTTCGAGATGGTTGATCACAATCTTGTACTGTACGTGCGCAAGAAAAAGTAAGCATGTCGCGCGAACTTCAGGTTCGCGAAACGAACGAAGGCGACCCCAGGGTCGCCTTCGTGCTTTCTGTCGTTCTTAAATTTTCGCGGTAACGACCATCTTTTTTGCGTGAGCCAGTGATTCCTTGGTGAGATCGATGCCGCCCAACATTCGTGCCACTTCTTCGATGCGATCGGTCTTGCTCAGCTTGGAAACTGCCGTATGCGTAGCGTCTTCACCGCGCACCTTGTGTACAAATAGATGTTGATGCCCCTGCGCCGCAACTTGGGGCAGGTGTGTCACGGTCAGAACCTGCCCGCGCTCCCCGAGACGTCGCAGCAACTGGCCGACAATCTCGGCAGTCGGGCCGCCGATACCCACGTCCACTTCATCGAACACCAAGGTCGGTACGCGCGAGGTCTGTGCGGTGATCACCTGAATCGCCAGGCTGATACGCGAGAGCTCGCCACCCGATGCTACTTTCGCCAGGGCTTTCAACGGTTGCCCCGGGTTGGCGCTCACCAGCAGTTCTACCTGTTCGAGCCCATTGGGCAACAGTTCATCGATGCTGTTGGGGCGCAGTTCGATGGTGAAGCGACCGCCGGGCATGCCCAGACGTTGGATTTCCTGCTCCACGGCACTGGCCAGGCTGCCCGAAGCTTGATGGCGCAGATCGCTCAACTCCCGAGCCTTTTCCTGATAATGGCGGGCGTAGGAGGCCAGCTCATTGCTCAGTCGTTCGATAGATTCGTCGTTGGCATTCAGGGTTTCGATTTCATCGAGTAGTTTCTGCTGCATCTCGGCGACCTCGGTCGGCTGGATGCGGTGTTTGCGTGCCAGGGTGTAGATGGCATCGAGGCGCTCTTCCAGGTATTGAAGGCGGGCCGGGTCAGCGTCGAAATTGTCGAGAAAACGGTTCAGCTCGCCCACGGCTTCTTCAACCTGAATCTGCGCGCTGGTCAGCAGGCTGCTGGCTTCGCCCAGGGCGCCGATCGAATTATTCACGCTCGATAGGCGGTTAAGGCTGGCGGTAAGTGCGTTCAATACATTGCCGGAATCGCTTTCGCTGCATTGTTCGACCACTTGCCGGCAAATCCCCAGCAAGGTTTCGGCGTTGGTCAGGTTCTTGTGCTCCTGTTCCAGCTGCTCCAGCTCACTTTCGCCGAGGCCGAGGTTTTCCAGTTCTTCAAGTTGATAGCTGAGCAACTGATGACGCGCGCGCTGTTCGTCGCCGGAATTGGAGAGGCGTTCCAGTTCCTGACGGGTCTGGCGCCAACGTTGGGCGGCCAGTTGCACCTGGCGGGCCAGGTCCGTGGCGCCGGCGTATTCGTCGAGCAGACGGCGGTGAGTATCGGTTTTCAGCAGGGACTGATGTTCGTGCTGGCTATGGATATCGATCAGCAACTCGCCCAGGGCCTTCAGGTCGCCGAGGGGGCAGGGGGTGCCGTTGATATAGCCGCGCGAGCGTCCTTCAGCAGTAATCACTCGACGCAGAATGCACGGGCCGTCGCTCTCGAGGTCGCGCTCGGCCAGCCAGGCGCTGGCTTCCGGGATGTCGATCAAGTCGAAGGTGGCCAGGATATCGGCCTTGTCGGCGCCCGGGCGGACCACGCCGCTGTCGGCGCGATCGCCCAAGGTCAGGCCGAGGGCGTCGAGCATGATCGACTTGCCGGCACCGGTTTCCCCTGTGATCACGCTCATCCCGCGATCGAGTTCGAGATCGAGATGTTCAACGATGGCGTAGTTATGTATGGACAGGTGCACCAGCATAAAGGCCGCTCCCAGGCTTTAGGTCTGGTTATTTATACAGTGTTTTGTTTCTGGCTGACAATGCCCCCTCTTAGGTCGATTTGCTTGTACCAAAGAAATCCTTAGTGCGATGAGGAATGACAATGCAGCTGTTTTTTGTAGGGTCAATCATTAAATAGCCCTTGAAGCTGAATTTTGCGGCCCCATATACCGGGGCAGAAGCGCGAGTTGAGCTCGCGGACGATATTGGAAGGAGAAATCTATGGCTGACGAACAGACAGTGGATACGCAAAATCTAGACGCCAACCAGGGCCCCGAGGCTTCGGGTGAAGACCTGGCGGCTCGTGTACAAGTGCTCGAAGAGCAATTGGCGGGTGCGCAAGATCAGGCTTTGCGTGTAGCCGCCGATCTGCAGAACGTCCGCCGCCGTGCCGAGCAGGACGTTGAAAAGGCTCATAAATTTGCCCTGGAAAAGTTCGCTGGCGACCTGCTGCCGATCATTGACAGCCTGGAACGCGGTCTGGAGCTATCCAATCCTGACGACGAAAACATTCGTCCGATGCGCGAAGGGATCGAGCTGACCCTGAAAATGTTCCAGGACACCCTGAAACGCTATCACCTGGAAGCGATCGATCCTGAAGGCGAACCCTTCAACGCCTCGCATCACCAGGCAATGGCCATGCAGGAAAGCGCCGACGTCGAGCCAAACAGCGTGCTCAAGGTGTTTCAGAAGGGCTACCAGCTCCACGGTCGCCTGCTGCGCCCGGCCATGGTCGTGGTCAGCAAGGCACCTGCACCGGTTTCGCCTTCGATTGACGAGCAGGCTTGAAATTAGCCGCAAGGCCCCCATTTAGAAGTCAAGCGTTTAAGTGCTACCGCAGTCAGCCACCACTACTGCGGCATCCAAATCCAAAGTTTCGGGAGAGTGAACATGGGCAAAATTATCGGTATCGACCTGGGGACTACCAACTCCTGCGTCTCCGTGCTGGAAAACGGCAAAGCCAAAGTTATTGAAAACGCTGAAGGCGCGCGTACCACGCCGTCGATCATCGCTTATGCCAACGATGGTGAAATCCTGGTTGGCCAGTCGGCCAAGCGTCAGGCAGTGACCAATCCGCATAACACCCTGTACGCGGTGAAGCGTCTGATCGGTCGTCGTTTCGACGAAGAAGTCGTACAGAAAGACATCCAGATGGTCCCTTACAAGATCGTCAAGGCTGACAACAACGACGCCTGGGTTGAGGTGAACGGCCAGAAAATGGCGCCGCCACAAATTTCGGCTGAAATTCTGAAGAAAATGAAGAAGACCGCCGAAGACTACCTCGGCGAGCCAGTGACTGAAGCGGTGATCACCGTTCCGGCCTACTTCAACGACAGCCAGCGTCAAGCCACCAAAGACGCCGGCCGCATCGCGGGTCTGGATGTTAAACGTATCATCAACGAACCAACCGCGGCCGCACTGGCCTACGGTATGGACAAGGCGAAAGGCGATCACACCGTGATCGTTTACGACTTGGGCGGCGGTACTTTCGACGTTTCCGTGATCGAAATCGCTGAAGTCGATGGCGAGCACCAGTTCGAAGTGTTGGCCACCAACGGTGACACGTTCCTGGGCGGTGAAGACTTTGACATTCGTCTGATCGACTACCTCGTTGACGAGTTCAAGAAAGAAAGCGGCATGAACCTCAAGGGTGACCCGCTGGCCATGCAGCGCCTGAAAGAAGCCGCTGAGAAAGCCAAGATCGAACTGTCCTCGAGCCAGTCGACCGACGTGAACCTGCCGTACATCACTGCAGACGCTACCGGTCCTAAGCACTTGAACGTGAAAATCTCCCGCGCCAAGCTCGAAGCGCTGGTTGAAGACCTGGTTCAGCGCACCATCGAACCTTGCCGCATTGCGATGAAAGACGCCGGTATCGAAATTGGCGCGATCAACGACGTGATCCTGGTCGGCGGTCAGACCCGTATGCCACTGGTTCAGAAGCTGGTCACCGATTTCTTCGGTAAAGAAGCGCGTAAAGACGTCAACCCTGACGAAGCTGTTGCCATGGGTGCTGCTATCCAGGGCGCGGTATTGGCTGGTGACGTGAAAGACGTTCTGCTGCTCGACGTCAGCCCGCTGACCCTGGGTATCGAAACCATGGGCGGCGTAATGACCGCGCTGATCGAGAAAAACACCACGATTCCTACCAAGAAATCGCAAGTGTTCTCGACTGCCGACGACAACCAGGGCGCAGTGACCATTCACGTGCTGCAAGGTGAGCGTAAGCAAGCTGCACAGAACAAGTCCCTGGGCAAGTTCGACCTGGCTGAGATTCCACCAGCACCACGTGGCGTGCCACAAATCGAAGTGACCTTCGACATCGACGCCAACGGCATCCTGCACGTCGGCGCGAAAGACAAGGCTACCGGCAAGACTCAGTCGATCGTGATCAAGGCTAACTCCGGTCTGTCCGAGGAAGAAATTCAGCAGATGGTTCGCGATGCTGAAGTGAACGCTGAAGAAGACCGCAAGTTCGAAGAGCTGGCCAGCGCCCGTAACCAGGGCGATGCCTTGGTTCACTCGACGCGCAAAATGGTCGCTGATGCTGGCGACAAAGTGAGCGCTGAAGAGAAAACTGCAATCGAAGCAGCTGTAGTTGCCCTGGAAACCGCCATCAAGGGCGATGACAAGGCCGCTATCGAAGCCAAGGTTGAAGAGCTGTCCAAGGTCTCCGCGCCAGTGGCTCAGAAAATGTACGCCGAGCAGGCTCAGCCAGCTGAAGGCGCGGCGCCGAAAGACGAATCGGCTGAAAAGGCTGACGACGTTGTCGATGCCGAGTTCGAAGAAGTCAAAGACCACAAGTAAGTTGTTGGTCGCCCGGTTGACTGCCTTCAGGCGGTGACTGGTAGGATGTCGCCGCGCGGGAGCTTGCTCCCGCGTTGGCGTGTCTGGAGTAAGCGAATTTTTACAGCATGCGACAACGCTCGGATGTTGGCGGTATGACCGGGAATGCTCCTGCTTTTCGAGTCGAAATTACCGCATCGAATCAAAGACCAGGATCGTTGAATTGACGTGAGTTGGGTCCGGGCCTGTATTGGGGCTCAACGAGTTTGGCGAGGCTCAGGAGAGGTTTGCCGAACGTCCTTAAGAGTGCAAAGACTTATGGCAAAGCGTGACTATTACGAAGTATTGGGTGTTGAACGTGGTTCAAGCGAAGCGGACCTGAAAAAGGCCTACCGTCGCCTGGCGATGAAGCACCACCCGGACCGTAATCCCGATGACAAAGCGTCGGAGGATATGTTCAAGGAGGCCAACGAGGCCTACGAAGTGCTGTCCGATTCCAGCAAGCGCGCGGCCTATGACCAATACGGTCATGCCGGTGTCGACCCGAGCATGGGTGGCGGCGGTGCCGGGTTTGGCGGTCAGAACTTCTCCGACATTTTTGGCGATGTCTTCAGTGACTTCTTCGGTGGCGGTCGCGGCGGTTCCCGTGGCGGCGCTCAGCGCGGCAGCGACCTGCGTTACACCCTGGAGCTGAACCTGGAAGAAGCGGTGCGCGGCACGACCGTGAATATCCGCGTTCCGACACTGGTCAACTGCAAACCGTGCGATGGCTCGGGTGCCAAGAAAGGCTCCTCGCCGATCACTTGCCCGACGTGCGGCGGTATCGGTCAGGTGCGCATGCAGCAGGGCTTCTTCTCGGTGCAGCAGACCTGCCCGCGCTGCCATGGCCAGGGCAAGATCATTTCCGATCCGTGCGATTCCTGCCACGGCGAAGGTCGTGTCGAAGAGTACAAAACCCTGTCGGTGAAAGTGCCGGCCGGTGTCGATACCGGTGACCGTATTCGCCTGTCCGGCGAGGGCGAGGCGGGTGCGCAGGGCGGCCCGACCGGTGACCTGTATGTGGTGATCAATGTGCGCGAGCACGCGATCTTCCAACGTGACGGCAAGCACCTGTTCTGCGAAGTGCCAATCAGCTTCGTCGACGCAGCACTGGGCGGCGAGCTGGAAATTCCGACCCTCGATGGTCGGGTCAAACTGAAGATCCCTGAGGGGACTCAGACCGGTAAGCAGTTCCGTGTTCGCGGCAAAGGCGTCGCGCCGGTTCGCGGCGGCGGTGCTGGTGACCTGATGTGCCGCGTGGCGGTCGAAACCCCGGTCAATCTGGGTCGTCGTCAGCGCGAATTGCTGGAGGAGTTCCGCAGCTCCCTGGCGGACGACAATAGTCACTCGCCGAAAACCACCGGCTGGTTCGAAGGCGTGAAGCGCTTCTTCGGCGATTTGTAAGGAGACAGGCATGCGACGTATTGCTGTGATGGGCGCTGCCGGGCGCATGGGAAAAATCCTGGTCGAGGCGGTGCAGCAACGTGCGCCGCTGACAGGCCTCACGGCAGCCATTGTGCGCCCTGGCAGCACGCTGATTGGCGTGGATGCCGGTGAGCTGGCATCGCTGGGGCGAATCGGTGTGCCGTTGTCCGGCAAGCTGGATGCGGTGGCTGATGAGTTCGATGTGTTGATCGACTTCACGCTCCCGGAAGTCATGCTGAGCAACCTTGCGTTCTGTCGTAAGGCGGGCAAGGCCATGGTGATCGGCACCACGGGATTGGACGCCGCGCAGAAGCAGTTGCTGGTCGAGGCGAGCAAGGATATTGCGATTGTGTTCGCAGCCAATTTCAGTGTCGGTGTAAACCTGTCGCTGAAGCTGCTCGATATGGCGGCTCGTGTGTTGGGTGATGACGCCGATATTGAAATCATCGAGGCCCATCATCGGCACAAGATCGATGCGCCTTCAGGTACGGCTTTGCGCATGGGCGAAGTGATCGCCAGCGCGCTGGATCGTGATCTGCAAAAGGTTGCGGTCTATGGTCGTGAAGGTCACACCGGTGTGCGCGAGCGTGAAACGATCGGCTTTGCCACTGTTCGCGGTGGTGATGTGGTCGGTGATCATACGGTGCTGTTCGCCTGTGAGGGCGAGCGACTGGAAATCACGCACAAAGCATCCAGTCGCATGACCTTCGCCAAGGGTGCGGTACGTGCAGCTTTGTGGCTGGACGGTCGTGAGCCAGGCCTTTACGACATGCAAGACGTGCTCGACCTGCGGTAAGATGTGCCCGAAATCGGGTTCAAACCTGGCGTTTGACCCCGGTTTTAACCGCCAAGCGACGTCCTGTCGCATTCTCCGGCCTTTAGGGCTCATTGGCGGTAGACCAAAAAAGCCTTTTTCTGTAAGCTACAGCTTTAGTGTGTCCACTAAAAGCGCGCAGAATAATTCAGTGAACAAGCGGGGTGACGTGTCCATACGTCACTCCGCTTTTTTACAACCTGCGATCGCCCTTTCAGGCTTTATTTACGGGAGGTCTTCTTGACTAAGCCAGCCATACTCGCCCTTGCTGATGGCAGCATTTTTCGCGGCGAAGCCATTGGAGCCGACGGTCAAACCGTTGGTGAGGTGGTGTTCAACACCGCAATGACCGGCTATCAGGAAATCCTTACCGATCCTTCCTACGCCCAACAAATCGTTACCCTGACTTACCCGCACATCGGCAATACCGGCACCACGCCGGAAGACGCCGAGTCCGACCGCGTCTGGTCCGCTGGCCTGGTCATCCGTGACCTGCCACTGGTTGCGAGTAACTGGCGTAACACGATGTCGCTGTCCGACTACCTGAAAGCCAACAATGTGGTGGCAATCGCCGGTATCGACACTCGCCGCCTGACGCGCATCCTGCGTGAAAAAGGCGCGCAGAACGGCTGCATCATGGCCGGTGACAACATTTCCGAAGAAGCCGCCATCGCCGCTGCTCAGGGCTTCCCTGGCCTCAAGGGCATGGACCTGGCAAAAGTCGTCAGCACCAAAGAGCAGTACGAATGGCGCTCGACTGTCTGGGATCTGAAAACCGACAGTCACGCGACGCTCGAAGCCTCCGAGCTGCCCTATCACGTGGTGGCCTACGACTACGGCGTCAAGGTGAACATCCTGCGCATGTTGGTCGAGCGCGGCTGCCGCGTGACAGTCGTACCGGCACAGACTCCAGCCGCCGAAGCGCTGGCACTGAAGCCGGACGGCGTGTTCCTGTCCAACGGCCCGGGTGACCCTGAGCCATGCGACTACGCGATCCAGGCAATCAAGGACGTGCTGGAAACCGAAATTCCGGTATTCGGCATTTGCCTCGGCCACCAACTGCTGGCGCTGGCCGCCGGTGCCAAGACCCTGAAAATGGGTCACGGACACCACGGTGCCAACCACCCGGTCCAGGATCTGGATTCCGGCGTTGTGATGATCACCAGCCAGAACCACGGTTTTGCGGTAGACGAAACGACCCTGCCAGGCAACGTTCGGGCGATCCACAAATCGCTGTTCGACGGCACCCTGCAAGGCATCGAGCTTACCGACAAGAGCGCCTTCAGCTTTCAGGGTCACCCTGAAGCCAGCCCCGGCCCGAACGACGTAGCGCCACTGTTTGATCGCTTCATCAATGAAATGGCCAAGCGACGCTAATCGCTCGCCCTGATGTAGCGAAGCCTGAGGGCGGTCCCGAAACGGTGGCCCCCTCAAGGCTTCAGAGATTGAACAAGACGGCTTGCCGACTGACCTGCGGATTTGAGTGACAACCCATGCCAAAACGTACAGACATTAAAAGCATCCTGATTCTCGGTGCTGGCCCGATCGTGATCGGCCAGGCCTGCGAATTCGACTACTCCGGCGCCCAGGCCTGTAAAGCCCTGCGCGAGGAGGGTTACCGCGTCATCCTGGTGAACTCCAACCCGGCGACCATCATGACTGACCCGGCCATGGCCGACGCCACCTACATCGAACCGATCAAGTGGCAGACCGTTGCCAAGATCATCGAGAAAGAGCGCCCGGACGCGCTGCTGCCGACCATGGGCGGCCAGACCGCTCTGAACTGCGCCCTGGACCTGGAGCGCGAAGGCGTTCTGGAGAAGTTCGGCGTAGAAATGATCGGCGCCAACGCTGACACCATCGACAAAGCCGAAGACCGTTCGCGCTTCGACAAGGCGATGAAATCCATCGGTCTGGACTGCCCGCGTTCGGGTATCGCCCACAGCATGGAAGAAGCCAACGCCGTTCTCGAACGCCTGGGCTTCCCGTGCATCATCCGCCCGTCCTTCACCATGGGCGGCACCGGTGGCGGTATCGCTTACAACCGTGAAGAGTTCGAAGAAATCTGCGCCCGCGGTCTGGACCTGTCGCCGACCAAAGAGCTGCTGATCGACGAATCGCTGATCGGCTGGAAAGAGTACGAGATGGAGGTTGTCCGCGATAAGAAGGACAACTGCATCATCGTTTGCTCGATCGAAAACTTTGACCCAATGGGCGTGCACACCGGTGACTCGATCACCGTTGCTCCGGCACAAACCCTGACGGACAAGGAATACCAGATCATGCGTAACGCCTCGTTGGCGGTACTGCGTGAGATCGGCGTGGAAACCGGCGGCTCCAACGTTCAGTTTGGCATCTGCCCGGACACTGGCCGCATGGTCGTGATCGAAATGAACCCGCGGGTATCCCGCTCTTCGGCACTGGCCTCGAAAGCCACTGGTTTCCCGATTGCGCGTATCGCTGCCAAACTGGCGATCGGCTACACCCTGGACGAGCTGCAGAACGAAATCACCGGCGGCGCTACTCCTGCATCCTTCGAGCCGTCCATCGACTACGTCGTGACCAAGCTGCCACGCTTCGCCTTCGAGAAATTCCCGAAAGCCGACGCGCGCCTGACCACTCAAATGAAGTCGGTCGGTGAAGTCATGGCCATCGGCCGGACCTTCCAGGAATCCCTGCAGAAAGCCCTGCGCGGTCTGGAAGTGGGTGTTTGCGGCCTGGACGAGAAGCTCGACCTGAGCAACCCGGAAAGCATGAGCATCCTCAAGCGCGAACTGACCGTGCCGGGTGCCGAGCGTATCTGGTACGTGGCTGATGCGTTCCGCGCCGGTCTGTCGGTCGAAGACATTTTCGGCATGAACATGATCGACCCATGGTTCCTGGTGCAGATCGAAGACCTGATCAAGGATGAAGAGAAGGTCAAGACTCTGGGTCTGGCCAGCATCGACCGCGACTTGATGTTCCGCCTCAAGCGCAAAGGCTTCTCCGACATGCGTCTGGCCAAGTTGCTGGGCGTGACTGAGAAGGCTCTGCGTCGCCACCGTCACAAGCTGGAAATCTTCCCGGTCTACAAGCGTGTCGACACCTGCGCGGCCGAGTTCGCCACCGATACTGCTTACCTCTACTCGACGTACGAGGAGGAGTGTGAAGCAGCGCCGTCGGGCCGCGACAAGATCATGATCCTCGGCGGCGGTCCAAACCGTATCGGCCAGGGTATCGAGTTCGACTATTGCTGTGTACACGCGGCACTGGCCCTGCGCGAAGACGGTTACGAGACCATCATGGTCAACTGCAACCCGGAAACCGTTTCCACCGACTACGACACCTCCGATCGCCTGTACTTTGAACCAGTGACCCTGGAAGACGTGCTGGAGATCGTCCGTGTCGAGAAGCCGAAAGGCGTGATCGTCCAGTACGGCGGCCAAACCCCGCTGAAACTGGCGCGTGCCCTGGAAGAAGCCGGCGTGCCGATCATCGGCACCAGCCCTGACGCCATCGACCGTGCCGAAGACCGTGAGCGCTTCCAGCAAATGGTTGAGCGTCTGAACCTGCGTCAGCCGCCTAACGCCACCGTGCGCAGCGAAGACGAAGCGATTCGTGCCGCCGCCAAGATCGGTTACCCGCTGGTAGTTCGCCCGTCCTACGTATTGGGCGGCCGCGCGATGGAAATCGTTTACGAAGAAGAAGAGCTCAAGCGCTACCTGCGTGAAGCGGTTCAAGTCTCCAACGACAGCCCGGTGCTGCTGGACCACTTCCTCAATTGCGCGATCGAAATGGACGTGGATGCGGTCTGCGACGGCACTGACGTAGTGATCGGCGCGATCATGCAGCACATCGAGCAGGCCGGTGTTCACTCCGGTGACTCCGCGTGCTCCCTGCCGCCGTACTCGCTGCCCGCTCACATCCAGGACGAGATGCGCGAACAGGTCAAGAAAATGGCCCTGGAACTGGGCGTTGTCGGCCTGATGAATGTTCAGTTGGCGCTGCAAGGCGAAGACATCTACGTCATCGAAGTCAACCCGCGCGCTTCCCGTACCGTACCGTTCGTGTCCAAGTGCATCGGGGTGTCCCTGGCAATGATCGCGGCTCGCGTGATGGCTGGTAAAACCCTGAAGGAAATCGGCTTCACCAAAGAAATCATTCCTAACTTCTACAGCGTGAAAGAGGCGGTATTCCCATTCGCCAAATTCCCTGGCGTGGACCCGATCCTGGGCCCTGAAATGAAGTCCACCGGTGAAGTGATGGGCGTGGGCGATACCTTCGGCGAAGCCTTTGCCAAAGCCCAGATGGGTGCCAGCGAAGTGCTGCCGACTGGCGGTACCGCGTTCATCAGCGTGCGTGACGATGACAAGCCACTGGTTGCAGGCGTGGCCCGTGATCTGATCAACTTGGGCTTTGAAGTGGTCGCCACTGCCGGTACTGCCAAGCTGATCGAAGCCGCAGGCCTGAAAGTGCGTCGTGTGAATAAGGTGACCGAGGGTCGTCCGCACGTGGTCGACATGATCAAGAATGACGAAGTCACCCTGATCATCAACACCACCGAAGGTCGCCAGTCGATCGCCGATTCCTACTCCATTCGTCGTAATGCCTTGCAGCACAAGATCTACTGCACCACTACCATTGCTGCTGGCGAAGCTATCTGCGAAGCGCTGAAGTTCGGTCCCGAGAAGACCGTGCGCCGCTTGCAGGATCTACACGCAGGATTGAAGGCATGATCAAATACCCAATGACCGTCCAGGGCGCGAAAGCCCTGGAAGAAGAGCATGCTCATCTGACCAAGGTCGTCCGTCCGAAGCTCAGCCAGGACATCGGTACGGCCCGCGAGTTGGGTGACTTGAAGGAAAACGCCGAATACCACGCTGCTCGCGAGCAGCAGGGGATGGTCGAGGCGCGGATTCGTGACATCGAAGGCCGGATACAGAATCAGGTCATCATCGATGTCACGACCATTCCTCATACCGGCAAAGTGATTTTCGGCACCACCGTTGAAATCGCCAACGTCGAGACTGATGAACGCGTCACTTACCACATCGTTGGCGAGGATGAGGCAGACTTCAAACTCGGCAAGATCTCTGTCGGTTCGCCACTGGCTCGCGCCTTGATTGCCAAGGAAGAAGGCGATGTGGTTGCCGTCAAAACGCCAGGTGGCGTTATCGAGTACGAGATTGTCGAAGTTCGCCACCTCTGAAAGAAGGCGCCCGCTACGTGCGGGCGCCATGCTTTGGCAGTTGACCCAGATGTTGTGGGTTGGCGGCCTGTGGTTGTTGCATATCGGTCTGCTGCCGGTGCTGGAGCGAATAGGCCTGGCACCGCTGCTGATCGACGAAATTGCAGGCATGCTGAATACGCTGATGGTGGGATTTGCCACGGTGTGTGTGATTTTGCAGGCTTTGGTGCTGGTTCAGGCCGAGGGCCTTGCCAGTCTATGGCGCGATATTCGCGGGCAACTGCTGATGATGGCGCTATATGGGGGCGCGATGTATTTCGCGGTCTACGTCGGCTGGCCGCAGGCGGCGCATTGGCAGCTGTTCAGCTATCTTGTTCTGGGGTTTTCCGGGCTGGTACTGGTGATGCAGCCGGTGCCGGGATGGAGTGTCAGGGTGCGCGAAGCACACCCTTGACCCTTGTCATCACTTGAAGCGATGGACGTTCGACAGCTGCTTGTTGACGCTGAAGTTCTTGCGGTAAATCAGTGCCATCTTGCCGATGACCTGAACCAGGTCGGCTTTTCCGGCCTTGCAGAGCTCTGCAATGGCTGCCAGGCGCGATTCGCGATCGAGGATGTTGAGCTTGATTTTGATCAGCTCGTGATCCGCCAAAGCGCGTTCAAGTTCGGCTAACACACCTTCAGTCAAACCGTTGTCAGCCACAATCAAAACTGGTTTCAGATGGTGGCCAATGGATTTGTACTGTTTCTTCTGCTCTTGAGTGAGCGGCATAATCTGACCCTTTAGTCTGGATTCTGTAAAATGGCGGCCATTTTACCCGAGGGTTCGTGGATCCGCCCAATTAATCACGACCCTTATCATCGAGGTGCCCAATGGCGCGTTCCAAGACAAGCCTTGGTTGGCTGAAAAGACATGTCAATGATCCATATGTGAAGCAGGCGCAGAAGGATGGTTACCGCTCGCGTGCGAGTTACAAGCTTCTGGAGGTCCAGGAGAAATACAAGCTGATCCGTCCGGGTATGAGCGTTGTCGACCTGGGTGCGGCGCCCGGCGGCTGGTCGCAGGTCACTAGTCGGCTGATCGGCGGTCAGGGGCGTCTGATCGCCTCGGACATCCTGGAAATGGACAGCATTCCGGACGTGACTTTCATCCAGGGTGACTTCACCCAGGACGAAGTGCTCGCTCAGATCCTTGAAGCCGTGGGTAATTCGCAGGTGGACCTTGTGATTTCCGATATGGCCCCCAATATGAGTGGTACGCCTGAGGTGGACATGCCCAAAGCCATGTTTCTATGCGAGCTGGCTCTTGATCTGGCGGCTCGGATACTCAAGCCGGGTGGTAATTTCGTGATCAAGGTGTTTCAGGGCGAAGGGTTTGATGCTTACGTGAAGGACGCTCGTCAGAAATTCGACAAGGTCCAGATGATCAAGCCGGACTCTTCCCGTGGCAGTTCCCGCGAGCAATACATGCTGGCTTGGGGCTACCGCGGCCGTAGTGAGTAAATCGAGGTTTTTTTGCGGGTCGATAGGTTTTTCGTATTTCGTCCCGTGAGCTTTAGCGAATATTGTGTAGAAAGTGTTTCACAAAGGGTTACAGACGGCGCCTGCCAGAGCCGTAGGTAATGTAGTAAGTTAGGCCGGTGAATATCATGCGAAGCACGCGCCATCAGCGAGCTTGCTTCAGAGGGTAGTTAATTGAACGATATGGCAAAGAATCTGATCCTGTGGTTGATCATCGCGGCTGTCCTGGTGACGGTGATGAACAACTTCTCCAGCCCTAACGAGCCGCAGACCCTCAACTATTCCGACTTCATCCAGCAGGTCAAGGATGGCAAGGTCGAGCGCGTAGCGGTTGATGGCTACGTGATTACCGGCAAACGCAACGATGGCGACAGCTTCAAGACCATTCGTCCGGCAATCCAGGACAATGGCCTGATCGGCGATCTCGTGGATAACCACGTGGTAGTCGAAGGCAAGCAGCCTGAGCAACAAAGCATCTGGACTCAACTCCTGGTCGCAAGCTTCCCGATCCTGGTGATTATCGCTGTGTTCATGTTCTTCATGCGGCAGATGCAGGGCGGTGCCGGTGGCAAGGGCGGGCCGATGAGTTTCGGCAAGAGCAAGGCACGCCTGCTCTCCGAAGATCAGGTGAAAACCACTTTGGCTGACGTTGCCGGTTGCGACGAAGCCAAGGAAGAAGTTGGCGAGCTGGTTGAATTCCTGCGTGATCCGGGCAAGTTCCAGCGTTTGGGCGGTCGCATTCCTCGTGGCGTGCTGATGGTCGGTCCTCCTGGTACTGGTAAAACCTTGATCGCCAAGGCGATTGCCGGCGAAGCCAAAGTGCCGTTCTTCACCATTTCCGGTTCCGACTTCGTCGAAATGTTCGTCGGTGTCGGTGCCAGTCGTGTTCGTGACATGTTTGAGCAGGCGAAGAAACACGCGCCATGCATTATCTTCATCGATGAAATCGACGCCGTCGGTCGCCACCGTGGCGCCGGCATGGGCGGCGGTCATGACGAGCGCGAACAGACACTCAACCAGTTGCTGGTAGAGATGGACGGCTTCGAAATGAATGACGGCATCATCGTCATCGCAGCGACCAACCGTCCCGACGTGCTCGACCCTGCATTGCTGCGCCCTGGCCGTTTCGACCGTCAGGTCGTGGTCGGTCTGCCGGATATCCGTGGTCGCGAGCAGATTCTCAAAGTCCATATGCGCAAAGTGCCAATGGGTGACGATGTCGCTCCGGCCGTGATCGCACGTGGTACTCCTGGTTTCTCCGGTGCCGACCTGGCTAACCTGGTGAACGAGGCGTCGTTGTTCGCAGCCCGTGCCGGCAAGCGCATCGTCGAGATGAAAGAGTTCGAGCTGGCCAAAGACAAGATCATGATGGGTGCCGAGCGCAAATCCATGGTCATGTCCGAGAAAGAGAAACAGAACACTGCTTATCACGAAGCTGGCCACGCTATCGTCGGTCGCGTCGTGCCTGAGCATGACCCGGTCTACAAAGTGTCGATCATCCCGCGCGGTCGTGCGCTCGGTGTGACCATGTTCCTGCCGGAAGAAGATCGCTACAGCCTGTCCAAGCGTGCCCTGATCAGCCAGATCTGCTCGCTGTATGGTGGTCGTATCGCTGAAGAGATGACCTTGGGCTTCGACGGTGTCACCACCGGTGCATCCAACGACATCATGCGTGCCAGCCAGATTGCACGAAACATGGTGACCAAGTGGGGCTTGTCGGAAAAACTCGGTCCGTTGATGTACGCCGAAGAAGAGGGCGAAGTGTTCCTTGGTCGTGGCGGCGGTGGTCAACATGCCAGCTTCTCCGGCGAGACAGCCAAGCTGATCGATTCCGAAGTGCGCAGCATCATTGACCAGTGCTACGGCACGGCCAAACAGATCCTCACGGATAACCGTGACAAGCTTGACGCCATGGCGGATGCCTTGATGAAGTACGAGACAATCGATGCTGATCAGATCGATGACATCATGGCAGGGCGTGCACCTCGCGAACCTCGCGACTGGTCTGGCGGAAGTGATGCTTCCGGCACGCCTCCGGCTGTGCAGAATGGGCGTCCGGAAACACCAATCGGTGGCCCGGCTGCTGATGTATAAGGTTTGAAATGACTTCTGTTCAGTCCTCGACCCGGTTGCCTTGCGGCAACCGGGTTCTTGATTTGGCCCAGACGCATGTCATGGGCATTCTCAATGTCACTCCCGACTCCTTTTCCGATGGCGGCCAATTCAGCCAGCTGGATGCGGCGCTGCGCCACGCCGAGGCGATGGTGGCGGCTGGCGCGACGCTGATCGACGTTGGTGGCGAATCGACCCGGCCCGGTGCCAGGGCGGTTTCGCCGCTTGAAGAGCTCGAACGTGTAGCGCCTATCGTTGAGCGTATCAGTCGTGAACTCGATGTGATTATCTCGGTCGATACCTCCACGCCGGCGGTCATGCGTGAAACCGCAAGGCTGGGGGCGGGGTTGATCAATGATGTGCGTTCGTTGCGTCGAGATGGCGCCCTGGATGCGGCGGCGGCCACCGGTTTGCCGGTGTGTCTGATGCATATGCTCGGTGAGCCGGGTGACATGCAGGACAATCCGCAGTACCAGGATGTAACGAAAGAGGTCGGCGAGTTTCTCGCTGAGCGCATGGTTCAATGCGCGTCGGTGGGCATTCCCGCTGAGCGGATCATTCTCGATCCCGGCTTCGGCTTCGCGAAAACCTTGCAGCACAACCTGAGCTTGTTTAAGCATATGGAAGCCTTGCATGCCTTGGGGCGGCCCCTGTTGGTCGGGGTTTCGCGAAAGAGCATGATCGGGCAGGCCTTGAATCGGCCGGTGGGAGAGCGCCTGCATGGTGGTTTGGCGCTCGCGGCACTGGCTTCGGTCAAGGGGGCGCGTATATTGCGCGTCCATGATGTGGCTGAAACGGTCGACGTAGTGCGAATGATTGCCGCAGTAGAATCAGCCGAATAAGAATGATGGAGTACTTATGAGTAAAAAATACTTTGGCACCGACGGCATTCGTGGTCGGGTCGGTCAATACCCGATAACTCCTGATTTCATGCTCAAGCTTGGCTGGGCGGCAGGCATGGCATTTCGCAGCATGGGTGCCTGCAAGGTGCTCGTGGGCAAGGACACCCGGATCTCCGGTTATATGTTCGAGTCGGCGCTTGAGGCCGGGCTGACCTCGGCAGGTGCTGATGTGATGCTCTTGGGGCCGATGCCGACGCCGGCCATCGCCTATCTGACACGTACCTTTCATGCCGAAGCCGGCATCGTGATCAGCGCTTCGCACAACCCTCATGACGACAACGGCATCAAATTTTTCTCCGGGAAGGGCACCAAGCTTCCGGATGAAGTCGAGTTGATGATTGAAGAGTTGCTCGACACCCCGATGACCGTGGTTGAATCGAGCAAGATCGGCAAGGTGTCGCGAATCAACGATGCCTCGGGCCGTTATATCGAATTCTGCAAGAGCAGCGTTCCGACCGGCACCAGTTTCGCTGGGCTGAAGATCGTGATCGACTGTGCCCACGGTGCGACCTATAAAGTGGCGCCTAGTGTGTTTCGTGAGTTGGGGGCCGATGTCGTTGTGCTTTCTGCTCATCCCAATGGCCTGAACATCAATGAGAATTGCGGTTCGACCCATATGGAGCCGCTGCAAGCTGCCGTATTGGCCGAGCAGGCCGATTTGGGTATCGCCTTTGACGGTGATGGTGATCGGGTCCAGATGGTTGATCACACTGGCGCTGTCGTTGACGGCGACGAGTTGTTGTTCATCATTGCTCGCGATCTGCAAGAGCGCGGCAAGTTGCAGGGCGGCGTGGTCGGTACGCTGATGAGTAACCTGGGGCTGGAATTGGCCCTGGCGGATTTGGCGATTCCTTTTGTGCGGGCTAACGTTGGCGACCGTTACGTGATCTCCGAGTTGCTGGAGCGCGATTGGCAGGTGGGTGGGGAAAACTCGGGGCACATTGTCTGCTTCAGTCACACCACCACTGGAGATGCGATCATTGCTGCGTTGCAGGTGTTGATGGCTCTGAAGAGGCGCACAGAAGGCCTGGCTCAGTCTCGTCAGGCGCTGCGCAAGTGCCCTCAGGTGCTGATCAATGTCCGGTTTGGCGGTGGTGCGAATCCACTCGAACATCCGACCGTCAAGGAGGCCAGCGACCGTGTTACTCAGGCGATGGCTGGTCGTGGGCGCGTGTTGTTGCGCAAGTCCGGGACAGAGCCGTTGGTGCGAGTCATGGTCGAGGGCGAGGACGAAACACAGGTTCGCGGTTACGCCGAAGAGCTGGCAAAACTGGTAACTGAAGTTTCTGTCTGATTTCGGCTTGCCAGCCATGATTGTGTTGGGTAACATCTGCGCCCACTTTGACCGACGAGGTACAGCATGCGTCGCCCTATGGTAGCTGGTAACTGGAAGATGCACGGTACCCGCGCCAGCGTCGCTGAGCTGATCAATGGCCTTAGTCATCTGGCCTTGCCGAGCGGTGTTGATGTCGCGGTATTCCCGCCTTGCTTGTATATCAATCAAGTGATTGATGGCTTGAAAGGCAAGTCGATTTCGGTCGGCGCGCAGAATTCTGCAGTGGAATCCATGCAAGGTGCATTGACCGGTGAGATTGCGCCGAGTCAGTTGGTGGATGCAGGTTGTTCCCTGGTGCTTGTCGGGCACTCCGAGCGCCGCCAGATAATGGGCGAGCAGGACGGAATGCTGATTCGCAAGTTCGCAGCGGCGCAGGCATGTGGCTTGATTCCGGTGTTGTGCGTAGGGGAGACCCTCGAAGAGCGCGAAGCTGGAAAAACTCTTGAGGTTGTCGGGCGTCAGCTTGGCAGTATCATCGAGGAGCTGGGTGTAGGTGTCTTTGCAAAGGCAGTAATCGCTTACGAGCCGGTCTGGGCCATTGGCACCGGGCTGACTGCTTCGCCGCAACAAGCGCAGGATGTGCATGCAGCCATTCGCGCTCAGTTGGCGGCAGAGAATTCTGAAGTCGCGCAAGGTGTGCGGCTTCTATACGGCGGCAGCGTGAAGGCGGCCAATGCGGTCGAACTGTTCGGCATGCCGGATATCGATGGGGGGCTCATTGGTGGAGCTTCCCTGAATGCAGATGAGTTCGGTGCGATTTGTCGCGCCGCGGGAAACTGAAAAAATGCTGGAAACAGTCGTAGTCGTTTTTCATCTGCTGGGTGCATTGGGCGTAGTTGCTCTGGTTTTGCTGCAGCAGGGTAAAGGTGCGGATGCTGGCGCGTCTTTCGGAGCAGGTGCTTCAAATACTGTGTTCGGAAGCCAAGGTTCCTCTACCTTTCTTAGTAAGTTTACTGCTATACTTGCCGCCGGTTTCTTCATAACCAGCTTAGGGTTAGGTTACTTTGCTAAAGAGAAGGCTCAAGAGCTGACTCAAGTAGGTTTGCCAAATCCAGCAGTGTTGGAAGTTCCAAAGCAACAACCGGCTTCTGATGATGTCCCGGTGCTTCAAGAGCAAAAGTCGGCTACTCCAGCGACTGACGTGCCTCCAGCTCAAGAGCAGAAGTAAGAAGAGTTTCAAACGTAGTATTGCCGAGGTGGTGGAATTGGTAGACACGCAACCTTGAGGTGGTTGTGCCCATAGGGTGTAGGGGTTCGAGTCCCCTTCTCGGTACCAATTATCAGGAGAGCCCGCTGTTGCGGGCTTTCTTGTAGGTGGAAGGTTACATTGACCCTGTCAGGGATCGGTCGTATACTTCCGCCCCAGCTTTGTCGCGGGGTGGAGCAGTCTGGTAGCTCGTCGGGCTCATAACCCGAAGGTCGTCGGTTCAAATCCGGCCCCCGCAACCAGTTTAAGGAGCCCCTTTTCAGGGGCTTTTTGTTAGCTGGACACTTTCAACGCCGCTGTTCAACGGCGTTTCAAGGATGGGCGTTTCGCCCATTTTTTTATTTTGCACAGCATGCACATACATGCACGAGGGGGTTCAGGTGTCGAGCAAGCTAGAAGAGTTGCAGGCCTTGCTGGCCCCGGTGGTCGTGGCCCTAGGCTATGAATGCTGGGGTATTGAGTTTTCGGCCCAAGGTCGCCACTCGATGTTGCGCGTTTATATTGATAAAGAGGGCGGCGTGCTGGTGGACGATTGTGCCATCGTCAGCCGCCAGATCAGCGGTGTACTGGATGTTGAAGATCCTATCGCCGTTGAATACACCCTTGAAGTTTCCTCGCCTGGCATGGAACGCCCACTGTTCACTATTGAGCAGTTTGCAAAATTTGCCGGTGAACAAGTGAAGATCAAGCTGCGCTCGCCTTTCGAAGGTCGACGCAACTTTCAGGGCCTTCTGCGCGGTGTAGAAGAGCAGGACGTCGTGGTGCAGGTTGAAGACCATGAGTTTCTGTTGCCGATCGATATGATCGACAAGGCCAACATTATTCCCAGTTTTGACTGAGACGCGGATCCCGCGGATCCAATGGCTTGCGAAAGGCGAGGCGTACGATGAGCAAAGAAGTACTGCTGGTTGTTGAGTCGGTATCCAATGAAAAGGGCGTACCGGCAAACGTAATTTTTGAAGCGCTGGAGCTGGCCCTGGCCACTGCTACCAAAAAGCGTTTCGAGGACGAAGTCGATCTGCGTGTGGAAATCAATCGCCACACCGGTGCTTACGAGACATTCCGTCGCTGGACGGTCGTCGAAGAAGCAGACCTGGACGATCCGGCCATCGAAACCTGGCCGAGCAAGGTTGCAGAAACGCATCCTGGTGCCAAGGTCGGCGATGTTGTCGAAGAAAAGATCGAATCCATCGAGTTCGGCCGCATTGCTGCACAGACTGCCAAGCAGGTCATCGTGCAGAAAGTTCGCGAAGCCGAGCGTGCTCAAGTCGTTGACGCCTATCGTGAGCGCCTGGGGGAAATCATCTCAGGCACCGTGAAGAAAGTCACCCGCGACAACGTGATCGTCGACCTGGGCAATAACGCTGAAGCGTTGCTGGCCCGTGAAGACATCATTTCTCGCGAAACCTTCCGGGTTGGTGTGCGTCTGCGTGCGCTGCTCAAGGAAATCCGCACCGAGAACCGCGGCCCTCAGCTGATCCTGTCGCGTACCGCGCCGGAAATGCTGATCGAGTTGTTCCGCATCGAAGTGCCGGAAATCGCTGAAGGCCTGATCGAAGTAATGGCTGCGTCCCGCGACCCGGGTTCGCGCGCCAAGATCGCGGTCCGCTCCAAGGACAAACGCATTGACCCGCAAGGCGCTTGCATCGGTATGCGCGGTTCGCGCGTCCAGGCAGTGTCCGGCGAGTTGGGCGGTGAGCGTGTGGACATCGTCCTGTGGGACGATAACCCGGCGCAGTTCGTGATCAATGCAATGTCGCCGGCTGAAGTGGCGGCAATTATCGTTGACGAAGATGCCCATGCAATGGACATCGCCGTTGGCGCAGACAATCTGGCTCAGGCCATCGGTCGCGGTGGTCAGAACGTGCGTCTGGCAAGCCAGTTGACTGGCTGGACCCTGAACGTGATGACCGAATCGGACATCCAGGCTAAGCAGCAAGCAGAAACCGGCGACATCCTGCGCAACTTCATCGACGAGCTGGAAGTCGACGAAGACCTGGCACAGGTGCTGGTAGATGAAGGCTTCACCAGCCTGGAAGAGATTGCCTACGTACCGTTGGAAGAAATGCTCAACATAGACGGCTTTGACGAAGAAACCGTCAACGAGCTTCGCGCTCGCGCCAAGGATCGTTTGTTGACTAAAGCCATCGCTACTGAGGAAAAGCTGGCAGACGCCCATCCGGCCGAAGACCTGCTCTCGCTTGAGGGTATGGACAAGGATTTGGCGATGGAACTGGCGGTGCGCGGCGTAATTACCCGCGAAGACCTGGCCGAGCAGTCTATTGACGACCTGCTCGACATCGACGGCATTGACGATGATCGTGCCGGCAAGTTGATCATGGCCGCCCGAGCCCATTGGTTCGAGTAATTAGGCGCGGCCTGAGGAGAGAAGTGCATGACGCAAGTCACGGTGAAACAACTGGCCGATGAGGTCAAAACACCGGTAGAGCGCCTGTTGCAGCAGATGCGTGAGGCAGGTCTGCCGCACACCGCCGCCGATGAAGGTGTGAGCGATAGTGAGAAGCAGTCTTTGCTGACTCACTTGAAGAGCAGCCACAAGGCGAAAGTGGAAGAACCGCGCAAGATTACATTGCAGCGCAAAACCACCAGCACCCTGCGTGTTGCTGGTAGCAAGAGCATCAGCGTTGAAGTACGCAAGAAGAAAGTCTTCGTACAGCGCAGCCCGGAAGAAATCGAAGCCGAGCGCAAACGTGAACTGGATGAACGCCGCGCAGTAGAAAATGCTGCACGTCAGAAGGCTGAAGAAGAAGCCAAGCGTCGCGCCGAAGAAGAAGCGCGTCGTCAGCCTGCTGCTGCGCAAACCGCTACGAATGCCGCCGTTGCAGCGCCAGTTGCAGTTGCCGAACCAGTGCGTGAAAGCGCGCCGGTTGTTGCAGCTGCTCCAGCACCTGCGGCCGACACTCGCAAACGCGACGAGCAGCGTCGTCCGGACAAACCACGTGCCGACGATAGCAATCGTCGTGGCAGTGGCGATGGCGAGCGCAAAAACGCTCCGCATCGTGCTTCGGTCAAGGAAAAAGCGCCTGCTCCACGTGTTGCGCCACGTACTACCGACGAAGAAAGCGATGGCTTCCGTCGTGGTGGTCGCGGCAAGGCCAAGCTGAAGAAACGCAACGCCCACGGTTTCCAGAGCCCAACCGGCCCTGTTGTGCGCGAAGTGAAGATCGGCGAGACCATCACTGTTGGCGATCTCGCCCAGCAGATGTCGGTCAAGGCTGCTGAAATCATCAAGTTCATGTTCAAACTGGGTACTCCAGCGACCATCAACCAGGTACTGGATCAGGAAACTGCCCAACTGGTTGCCGAAGAGCTGGGCCACAAAGTGACCCTGGTCAGCGACACCGCCCTGGAAGATTCCCTGGCCGAGTCCCTGAAGTTTGAAGGTGAAGCGTTCTCCCGTGCACCGGTTGTGACCGTAATGGGCCACGTTGACCACGGTAAGACCTCGCTGCTCGACTACATCCGTCGTGCCAAGGTAGCTGCTGGCGAAGCTGGCGGTATCACCCAGCACATCGGTGCGTACCACGTTGAAACCGAACGCGGCATGGTTACCTTCCTCGACACCCCTGGTCACGCCGCGTTTACCGCCATGCGTGCCCGTGGTGCCAAGGCGACCGACATCGTGATCCTGGTGGTTGCAGCGGACGACGGCGTAATGCCGCAGACCGTTGAAGCCGTTCAGCACGCCAAGGCTGCTGGTGTTCCGCTGGTTGTTGCAGTGAACAAAATCGACAAGCCGGGCGCCGATCTCGATCGCATCCGTAGCGAACTGTCGGTTCACGGCGTGACTTCGGAAGAGTGGGGCGGCGATACCCCGTTCGTATCGGTTTCGGCGAAAGTCGGTACTGGCGTGGACGAGTTGCTCGAAGCTGTTCTGCTGCAAGCTGAAGTTCTCGAACTGAAAGCGACCCCTTCGGCTCCTGGCCGTGGCGTCGTGGTTGAATCGCGTCTCGACAAAGGTCGTGGCCCGGTTGCAACTGTTCTGGTTCAAGACGGTACCCTGCGCCAAGGCGACATGGTGCTGGTCGGTTCGAACTATGGCCGCGTTCGCGCCATGCTTGACGAGAACGGCAAGCCAATCAAGGACGCCGGTCCTTCCATCCCTGTCGAGATTCTCGGCCTGGACGGTACCCCGGACGCTGGCGACGAGATGAGCGTTGTTGCCGACGAGAAGAAAGCCCGTGAAGTGGCTCTGTTCCGTCAAGGCAAGTTCCGCGAAGTCAAACTGGCCCGTGCTCACGCCGGCAAGCTTGAAAACATCTTCGAGAACATGGGTCAGGAAGAGAAGAAGACGCTCAACATCGTCCTCAAATCCGACGTCCGTGGTTCGCTGGAAGCGTTGAACGGTGCCTTGAACGGCCTGGGTAACGACGAAGTGCAAGTGCGTGTGGTCGGTGGCGGTGTCGGTGGTATCACCGAATCCGATGCCAACCTGGCACTGGCCTCCAACGCTGTACTGTTCGGCTTCAACGTGCGTGCCGATGCCGGCGCTCGCAAGATCGTCGAGCAGGAAGGTCTGGATATGCGTTACTACAACGTGATCTACGACATCATCGAAGACGTCAAGAAAGCCCTGACCGGTATGCTCGGCAGCGATGTTCGCGAGAACATCCTGGGCATCGCCGAAGTGCGTGATGTGTTCCGCTCGCCGAAGTTTGGCGCGATCGCCGGTTGCATGGTGCTCGAGGGTACGGTTCACCGTAACCGTCCAATCCGTGTACTGCGTGAAGACATCGTTATCTTCGAAGGCGAGCTGGAATCCCTGCGCCGCTTCAAGGATGACGCTTCCGAAGTACGTGCCGGCATGGAATGCGGTATCGGCGTGAAGAGCTACAACGACGTCAAGGTCGGTGACAAGATCGAAGTCTTCGAGAAGGTGCAGGTTGCTCGCAGCCTCTGACTCGCGCACTTCAAGGGCCACGATGAGCCGCCGCATGCAGATGCGCGGCGCAACGTCCGGACTCTAAACGCAACGCCCGGTCTGGCTTTTGTCAGGCCGGGCGTTTGCCGCTTTCAGACCCCTCGGGTTTCACCGTGGGGCAGTAACAGGTAACAAGACATGGCAAAAGAATACAGCCGTACCCAACGTATCGGCGATCAGATGCAGCGTGAGCTGGCACAGCTGATCCGTCGTGAAGTCAAAGACCCGCGCGTCGGTTTGGTCACCATTACCGCTGTTGAAGTCAGCCGTGACGTCGGTCACGCCAAGATCTTCATCACCGTGATGGGGCAGGACAGCGCTGAAGATATCGCGCAAAGCATCAAGGTGCTCAACGCAGCCGCCGGTTTCCTGCGTATGCAGTTGGCTCGCGAAATGAAGTTGCGCAGCGTTCCGCAGTTGCACTTCCATTACGACGAAAGCGTCGTGCGTGGCGCGCACCTGTCGGCCCTGATCGAGCGTGCGGTGGCTGAAGACAATCAGCACCCGGTAGCGGCTGAACCCGAAGACGCCAAGGAGTAATCGGTGGCTCAGGTCAAACGTATCCGTCGTAACGTCAGCGGCATCATCCTGCTCGACAAGCCGTTGGGGTTCACCTCCAACGCGGCGTTGCAGAAGGTCCGCTGGTTGCTCAATGCCGAGAAGGCCGGGCACACCGGCAGTCTCGATCCACTGGCCACTGGCGTGCTGCCGTTGTGCTTCGGCGAAGCCACCAAGTTCTCGCAATACCTGCTCGATTCCGACAAGGCTTATGAAACCCTGGCGCAACTGGGCAAGACCACCACCACGGCCGATGCCGAAGGTGAAGTTTTGCTGGAGCGTCCGGTGACCGTTGGTCGCGCCGATATCGAAGCTGTGCTGCCGAAATTTCGTGGGCAAATCAGTCAGATACCGCCGATGTACTCGGCGCTCAAGCGTGATGGGCAGCCGCTGTACAAGCTGGCCCGTGCAGGCGAAGTAGTGGAGCGCGAACCGCGTTCTGTTACTATTGCGCGCTTGGAATTACTGGCCTTTGAGGGTGATACTGCGCGGCTTGCGGTGGATTGCAGCAAAGGCACCTATATCCGTACCCTGGTGGAGGATATCGGTGAGCAACTCGGTTGTGGCGCTTACGTGGCTGAATTGCGACGTACCCAGGCCGGGCCTTTCACGCTTGCACAGACCGTCACTCTGGAAGAGCTTGAAGCGGTACATGCCGAAGGCGGCAACGAAGCGGTCGACCGCTTCCTGATGCCATCGGACAGCGGCCTGCTGGACTGGCCACTGTTGCAGTTCTCGGAGCACAGCGCGTTCTACTGGCTTAACGGCCAACCGGTACGCGCCCCGGATGCACCGAAGTTCGGCATGGTACGGGTACAGGATCACAACGGTCGCTTCATCGGTATCGGTGAAGTGAGCGAAGACGGGCGCATCGCGCCGCGTCGACTGATTCGGTCAGAATGACCGGAACCGGCCTGTGTAACAGCAGGCCGGCGAGTGTGGCTGTTAACAGGCACGGTCACTACTCATTTATAGATACAGGGATTTGTCCCTGGCCTGTTGAAGCTGTTTCTCTGAAACAGTTTCCTGATAAAAGGATTGCCTCATGGCTCTCGACGTTCAAGAAAAAGCTCAAATCGTAGCTGACTACCAGCAAGCTGTTGGTGACACTGGTTCGCCAGAAGTGCAAGTTGCACTGCTGACCCACAACATCAACAAACTGCAAGGTCACTTCAAGGCCAACGGTAAAGATCACCACTCCCGTCGTGGTCTGATCCGCATGGTAAACCAGCGTCGTAAGCTGCTGGACTACCTGAAAGGCAAGGACGTGAGCCGTTACAGCGCTCTGATCGCTCGCCTGGGTCTGCGTCGCTAATAAGCGATTGCGCTAGAGGTTGGTTGTCTGTCGTGCGTCAGTGGGTTTCCCGCTGGCGCATGGCAGGCTCCCAGCCTCAAGTTTTATCTGGATATACGTTTTACCCTGGACAGGCGTTGGGCCGATTCCCGACATTGCCCAAGAATTTCGCAAGAAGACAAGTTCCCCAAGAGCCACAAAAGAAGGTAGGACACCGTGAACCCGGTAATCAAAAAATTCCAGTTCGGTCAGTCGACCGTTACCCTCGAGACTGGCCGTATCGCCCGTCAGGCCTCCGGCGCAGTATTGGTCACCGTTGACGACGACGTCAGCGTATTGGTGACCGTTGTCGGTGCCAAGCAAGCCGATCCAGGCAAAGGCTTCTTCCCTCTGTCCGTTCACTACCAGGAAAAGACTTACGCTGCCGGTAAGATCCCTGGCGGTTTCTTCAAGCGTGAAGGCCGTCCTTCCGAGAAAGAAACCCTGACTTCCCGACTGATCGACCGTCCGATCCGTCCGCTGTTCCCAGAAGGCTTCATGAACGAAGTGCAGGTTGTCTGCACCGTCGTTTCCACCAGCAAAAAGACCGATCCGGACATCGCTGCGATGATCGGTACCTCGGCTGCCCTGGCCATCTCCGGTATTCCTTTCGATGGCCCGATCGGCGCTGCCCGCGTTGCGTTCCATGAAAGCACCGGTTACCTGCTGAACCCGACTTACGAACAACTGAAAGCTTCGAGCCTGGACATGGTCGTTGCCGGTACTTCGGAAGCCGTGTTGATGGTTGAGTCGGAAGCCAAAGAGCTGACCGAAGACCAGATGCTGGGCGCTGTACTGTTTGCTCACGACGAGTTCCAGGTGGTGATCAACGCCGTCAAGGAACTGGCCGCTGAAGCTGCCAAGCCAACCTGGACCTGGGCTCCTCAGCCAGAAGCCACCGCACTGCTGGGCGCTATCCGTGCCGAGTTCGGCGAAGCGATCTCCCAGGCTTACACCATCACCATCAAGGCAGACCGTTACGCTCGCCTGGGTGAGCTGAAAGACCTGGTGGTTGCCAACCTGTCCGGTGCAGAAGGTCAGCCGACTTCCGCTGAAGTCAAAGCGGCTTTCGGTGAAATCGAATACCGCACCGTTCGCGAAAACATCGTTAACGGCAAGCCACGTATCGACGGTCGCGACACCAAGACCGTACGTCCGCTGAACATCGAAGTCGGCGTTCTGCCGAAGACCCACGGTTCGGCACTGTTCACCCGTGGCGAAACCCAGGCCCTGGTAGTCGCGACTCTGGGTACTGCCCGTGACGCACAGCTGCTGGACACCCTGGAAGGCGAGAAAAAAGACCCGTTCATGCTGCACTACAACTTCCCTCCGTTCTCGGTAGGTGAGTGTGGTCGCATGGGTGGCGCCGGTCGTCGCGAAATCGGTCACGGCCGTCTGGCCCGTCGTTCGGTTCAGGCCATGCTGCCTGCTGCCGACGTGTTCCCGTACACCATTCGTGTGGTGTCGGAAATCACCGAGTCCAACGGTTCGAGCTCCATGGCTTCGGTCTGCGGCGCTTCCCTGGCGCTGATGGATGCCGGCGTTCCGATGAAGGCACCGGTTGCCGGTATCGCCATGGGTCTGGTTAAAGAAGGCGAGAAATTCGCTGTTCTGACCGACATCCTGGGCGACGAAGATCACTTGGGCGACATGGACTTCAAAGTAGCCGGTACCGCCAAAGGTGTTACCGCGCTGCAGATGGACATCAAGATCAAGGGCATCACCGAAGAAATCATGGAAATCGCTCTGGGCCAAGCCCTGGAAGCGCGCCTGAATATCCTCGGTCAGATGAACCAGATCATTGGCCAGTCGCGTACCGAGCTGTCGGAAAACGCTCCGACCATGATCGCGATGAAAATCGACACCGACAAAATCCGTGATGTCATCGGTAAAGGCGGCGCGACCATTCGTGCGATCTGTGAAGAAACCAAGGCTTCGATCGACATCGAAGACGACGGTTCGATCAAGATCTTCGGCGAAACCAAGGAAGCGGCTGAAGCGGCACGTCAGCGCGTTCTGGGCATCACCGCTGAAGCCGAGATCGGCAAGATCTACGTTGGTAAAGTTGAGCGCATCGTCGACTTCGGCGCATTCGTCAACATCCTGCCGGGCAAGGACGGTCTGGTTCACATCTCCATGCTGAGCGATGCTCGCGTCGAGAAAGTGACCGACATCCTGAAAGAAGGCCAGGAAGTGGAAGTGCTGGTACTGGACGTGGACAACCGCGGCCGTATCAAGCTGTCCATCAAAGACGTAGCAGCAGCCAAGGCTTCGGGCGTTTAATCACCCCCTTCGCCTGACCGCTTCAACGTTGTAGAAATGCCCCGCAGTGAACGCTGCGGGGTATTTTTTTGCCTGCGAAAAATTGAGACGCGTCGCGAAGTTGCCTGACCCTGAAGTCGGTGCTAGGTTTAGCCCACCGCCCGTGTAGCTCAGTCGGTAGAGCAGCGCACTCGTAACGCGAAGGTCGCAGGTTCGATTCCTGTCTCGGGCACCAGCGACACTTTGTTTTCAGATGATCCCGAATGGTTCTGAAGGCCAGACAAACCGGGCTTCAAACGGTTTTTTTGCGTCAGAGAGATCCTTGATGATCCAGATCCATCTTCCATTCCCCAGATCAGAGAGAACGCCATGACCGTTAAAGAATTGACCCAAGAAGCCAGACACGAAGAAGCCCTCAAAAAGTACCTGCTTGAGTCGCCCCAGCTAGCCGAAGAGATCAAGGACTTGCCAGCCGATGATCAGAAAGACCAGATTCAGTGGGCGTTCGAGGATGAGGCAGAGGCTCAGGGCTTGCAGCCTTGGGAGCTGACGCTCAAGTACACGACCACCCCGGAAGAGTTCGAGGCCGCGCGCCTGGCGCTGCACAAGGAGGCGGCCGAGGTATTGGGCGTCGAGTGGGAAGAGTATTGCGAGATGAATAATCTGGTGGTCTGACCTGTGGGAGCGGGCTTGCTCGCGAAAGCGGTGAGTCAGGCGACATTTACGTCGACTGACACGCCCCCTTCGCGAGCAAGCCCGCTCCCACATTTGAATCGGGCGTTTTCTTGATCAGAGGCTTAAACGCATCGACAGGTCTACCGCCTTCACATCCTTGGTCATCGCACCAATCGAAATATAATCCACCCCGGTTTCGGCGATTGGCAGCAACGTGCTTTCGTTGATACCGCCGCTGGCCTCCAGTTTTGCCTTGCCGGCGTTCAACCGCACGGCTTCACGCATGTCGTCCAGGCTCAGTTCATCAAGCATGATGATGTCGGCACCCGCCGCCAGGGCTTCTTTCAACTCCGCCAGGTTCTCCACTTCAATCTCCACCGGTTTGCCCGGGGCGATCTTGTGCGCGGCGTTGATAGCCTCAGGAATGCCACCGCAGGCGGCGATATGGTTTTCCTTGATCAGGAAGGCGTCATACAGGCCGATGCGGTGATTGTGACAACCGCCGCAGGTTACGGCGTATTTCTGGGCCAGGCGCAATCCCGGCAGGGTTTTGCGGGTGTCGAGCAATTTCACCTGGGTCTCGGCGACGAAGTCGGCCAAATACTGCGCGCGAGTGGCCACGCCGGAAAGCATTTGCAGAAAATTCAGTGCACTGCGCTCACCTGTCAGCAGCGAGCGCGCCGGGCCTTCGAGATGGAATAGCACCTGATTGGGTTTCACCCGTTCGCCATCGCGCACCTGCCAATGAACGGCAACCCGCGGGTCCAATTGCCGGAAAACCGCATCGACCCAAGCGGTGCCAGCAATGACAGCCGCATCGCGGGTAATGATGGTGGCTTTGGCCAGGCGTTCGGCCGGGATCAGTTGCGCGGTGATGTCGCCGCTGCCGATGTCCTCGAGCAACGCACGGCGCACGTTGGCTTCGATTTCGGCGGTCAAATCGGCGAGACGTAGATTCGGCATAACGGGCTCCACAAACAAAGTGGCCCGATTATAGGGCCATGCTGCGAGGCAACCCAAGGTATCAACGGCCATTCCCTTGTTCGCAAACCTGCATTTGGTCGATTCGCGCGAGCAATCAGTGCTAGAGGGCGTTTCTCAATTAGTTTCCCGGGGAGCGCAGAGTCCGCTGGTACAAGGAAGGTCTTTTGCAGATAATCCGCCTTGTATTTGACGTCATGGCTTTGACGTAATTCTGGATTCCGAATGACAACGGTGACGACTGTCACTGTTGAGCGCCGGCTGTGGAGTCTGCGCGTTCAGCTTTCTTGCCGAATCGAAGCATCACCGTCTCAGGAGGCCTGGATGCACAACGACGGGAATGTAGTGCCTTTGCACAGGGCATCTACCGACCAGGCGACTCACTCGCCGCTCGCCCGCCTGCCCGTGATTCTGCTTCAGGTTCGCGACAAGGCCGCTCAACAGCTCAAGCAAGGTTTGCAGGAGCTGTTCGATAACGCCGACGACACGCTGTTCGAAATGGCTGACCGGGCCCGAAATAATGTCGAGCAAAACATCTTCTTCGAGGCCATGCGCGATTTGCGCCTCAAGCGTAAAAGCATCGAACGCGGATTTCTCGAGCAATTCTTCGAGGCCTTCGTCAGCCTTGCGCAGTACGACATTTCCCAAGCGGCCTTGCCCCGGGCATTTGCTTTCGATGCCTGCGCGTCGATGCCTAATGACGACATGGAGCGCAACGTGGCGGTGGAGGCCATGGTCGGCAAAGTGCTGAATCGCGACGGTTTCGCCCTCGACCAGCTCACCGCTCGACTCAGCACACTGCTGAGCAAGACGCTGGTCGAACAGCACAACCCCTTGGGGCCAACGCTGCTCTGCGAGTATTTCTTGCAGGCCGGGCGCAACCTAGGCATGGAGATCAAGGTCAAGCTGATCATCCTTAAACTGTTCGAGCGTTATGTGCTCAGCAATGCTGATCAGCTGTACACCGAAGCCAATCAATTGCTGATTGCTACCGGCGTGCTGCCGGACCTTACACCCGCACCGGCGCGACGCGCCACCGATCGGGCGGCGGCGTGTGTTCGTGGTTCTCCCGACGAGACAGGCGTACTGACGGGCAATCCTCAGATCGACGATGGCGTACAGGAGGTCTTCGCCGCATTGCAGGAATTGCTGCTCCATGTGCGTGGCAGCGTTGCGCCGACCCTGGAAGTCAGTGCCCAGACTCAGCCCATTTCCACCCGCGACCTGCTGCGCCTGCTCTCGCACTTGCAACAATATGTGCCGGCGCTGGCGGTTCAGGACGACTTCGATCTGCGTAACCAGCTCGAACTACTGCTGACCCGGGTCAGCGTCAAAAGCGGCAGATCACGCGTAGTGGGGGTGGCCGACGAAGACGTGATCAACCTGATTGCCATGCTCTTCGAATTCATCCTCGATGACCGCAACCTGCCGGACTCCCTCAAGGCGTTGATCGGCCGTTTGCAGATCCCGATGCTGAAAGTAGCGGTGCTCGACAAGAGCTTTTTCAGCCGCAACAGCCATCCGGCCCGGCGTTTGCTCAACGAAATTGCCGCTGCGGCCATGGGCTGGGGCGAGTGCGATGACCATGAGCGCGACAGCCTGTACCTGCACATCGAGCAAGTGGTGCAGCGCTTGTTAAACGATTTTGTCGATGATCCTGCGATCTTTTCTGAATTGTTGGCGGATTTTCTCGCCTTCACCAGTGACGAGCGCCGTCGTAGCGAATTACTCGAGCAGCGCACCCGTGACGCCGAAGAAGGCCGCGCAAGGACTGAACTGGCGCGTCAGCGCGTCGAGCAGGCACTGAATCAGGCGTTGGTGGGCAAGGTGTTGCCGCACTGCGTGGTGGCGTTTGTCCAGGAGGCCTGGAGCAAAGTGCTGTTGTTGACCGGCCTCAAGCACGGTGATCAGTCCGCCGAATGGCATGCCGATGTGCAGACCATGGAACAATTGATCTGGAGCGTGCAGCGTCATGACGAACCCGGTGCAAGCCTGTGCTTGTTGGCACTGGTGCCGGGGTTGCTCAAGTCGTTGCGCGATGGGTTGAACAGCTCGGCATTCGACCCGTTCGCCACCGGCGAGTTTTTCAGCGAGCTGGAAGTTTTGCACGTTCAGCAGTTCGAACGCCCGGGCCAGAACAGTACGCTTGTTGGCGGACCGATGATGGTCCAGGTGCAGCAGGAAATCGTGCTTCGCACCGCGGATGAAGGCCCGGTCGAGAAGCCCTCGGTGCGTTTGCCGGCGGGCGATGTCGCACTGCTTCAAGTCGATCAACTGCACCCGGGCTGCTGGGTCGAGTTTCAGGAAGACGAGGAAAACACGCTGCGCTGCAAGCTGGCGGCGATCATTGAAACCACCGGCAAGTACATCTTCGTCAACCGTACCGGGATGAAAGTGCTGGAGCACAGCCGTACCGGGCTGGCCCTGCAGTTCCGGCGTGGCGCGGTGCGAACGCTGGACGACACCTTGCTGTTCGACCGGGCGCTGGAGTCGGTGCTGGGCAACCTGCGGCGTCTCAATCGCGGCAAGTGATCGCGCGCCAAGGGTCTATCGCGGCATACTGGGTACCAACACAGTCGTCGTTGAAGGAACCTGTATGCAGTTGGACCCCGCGAGCGGTTGGTGTCAGGGTGTGCGCATATGCCCCTCGCCCAACTTCAATGCGCGCCCCGAGGGCGAAATTTCCCTGCTGGTGATTCACAACATCAGTCTGCCGCCCGCGCAGTTTCTGACCGGCAAGGTGCAGGAATTTTTTCAGAATCGTCTGGATGTCACGGAACATCCCTACTTTGCAGGAATCGCCGACCTGCGGGTGTCTGCACACTTTTTGATCGAACGTGACGGCACCGTCACTCAGTTTGTCTCTTGTCTTGAGCGCGCCTGGCACGCTGGCGTCTCGTGTTTCGAAGGACGGGAAACCTGTAACGATTTTTCCGTGGGCATCGAACTCGAAGGCACGGATGATCTGCCGTTCACCGACGCCCAATATCAAGCGTTGACGGTACTGACACGACAGCTGCAAAGCGCCTTCACAGGCATCACCGCGCAACGCATCTGCGGGCATAGCGACATCGCACCCGGGCGCAAGACTGATCCGGGACCGGCATTTGACTGGACACGCTATCGCGCGGCTCTGGCAAATGCTGCTCTGGAAAAAAAGGAGTAACAATGAGTTTTCTGGTGCTGCTGTTGGCGGTATGGATCGAGAAGTTCTCAGCCCTGCGTCATCGGGTTCAACGTGATGGCGGTTGGGTGCGTGAGCTGAACAAGCTTGAAGCCAACCCGCGTATGACAAACCGTCCGTGGCTGATACTGGTGGTGCTGGTGTTGTTGCCGGTGGCGCTGCTGGGTTTGCTGTTGGTGGTGCTGGACCCGGTGGCTTACGGATTGCTGGCGTTACCGGTGCACCTGCTGGTGGTGATTTACAGTTTGGGCCGTGGTGATCTGCTGGCCGACCTCGGGTCGTTTCGCGATGCCTGGCGCCGGGAAGACCTGCAAGCCGCCGCCCATGTGGCCAAACGTGACCTGAATATTTGCGCTGACAGCGGCGAGCAATTGCTGGAACGAGTCCAGGCACATCTGCTGTGGCAGGCGTACCAGAGCTTTTTCGCCGTGATCTTCTGGTACTTCTTGCTGGGCCCTGTCGCGGCCCTGAGCTATCGATTGCTGGCGCTGGCCGAGGAGCACGGGCAGAACCCGGCCGTGGTCGAGCGAGCGGCACAGCTGCGTCATGCGTTCGATTGGGTGCCGGTGCGGCTGCTGGCAGCGAGCTTCGCGCTGGTCGGCAACTTTGTCGCGGTCAGCCGGGTGATGCTGCACGAGCTGCTGAACTGGAACATCAGCGCCGCCCAACTGATCGAGAAGATCGGGTTGGTGGCGGGTGAAATTCCGGCACCGATGGTCGGACCGGACGGTATCAACAGCCTGGATCGGATCTGGGAACTGCTGCTGCGCGCGGCAGTGCTTTGGTATGCCGGGTTCGCGTTGTGGACTGTTTTGTCATAACCACGATACATCTGAAGTGAATCTCATTGTGGCGAGGGAGCTTACTCCCGCTGGGGCGCGAAGCGACCCCCCTGCGCCTTTTCAGACAGATAGCATTGTCCGGATTTACGACTGCTTCGCAGCCGAACGAGGCAAGCCCTAATGCCAGTCAGTTAAGGCTCGGAACACTGTAGGAGCGAGCTTGCTCGCGAAAACGGTATATCAGGCGACATCAATATTGACTGTACTGCCGTCTTCGCGAGCAAGCTCGCTCCTACAGGAATTTCGCTTAACTGACTGGCATTAGGGCAAGCCCCCTCGCCACAGGGATATCACTTGCCTGAAGCATCTTCTGCCTGAAGAAAAGGCACCCCGTCGTTAACCTTAAGTTACAAAACCCTCCGCCGATTTAGGCTATACAGAGATAGCGCCAATAGTGGCTATCTGCTGTCTCAGCGCGCCTGCCATAAAAATAAGAATTCAAAGGGAGACTTCACAGTGAAGAGCTTGCTCTATCCCGCCGTCGCGCTGATGAACCGCTTGAGCTTCGGTATGAAGTTCAGCCTGATCAGCGTGCTATTCCTCGTGCCGATGCTGGTGACCAACTTCTATCTGGTGCGCGACTCCTACCGCGAATTCCAGGGCACTCGGGTCGAGCTGCAGAGCCTCGATCTGCTGGGCAGCGGCCTGAGCCTGCGCCGGGATCTGGAAACCCTCAACAACCTGGTGCAGATCAATGTCACCCTCGGCCAGTCCGGCAAGGCCGGCAATGTCGAATCGACTATCAGCGCCCTGGAGCAAAGTGTTCTGAGCCGTTTGCAAGGGCTGGCGGCGATGACCACTGACCCGGAACAAATCACCTTTTTCGATGGCAAGCGCGATGAAATGATTGCCGCGTTCAAGGCTCAGCAAGCAGAAAATTCCCTGCAAAGCAAAAGTGCGCTGATCGGCAAGTTGCTCGGCAACGCGCAGATTTTCAGCCAGATCATCACCAGTCAGGCAGGCTTGAGCCGCGACAGCCAGAGCGACATGCGTCAGCTGAGCGAGCTTATTACCAACGTCACGCCAGCCGTCACCCAGACGCTCGGCGAAGGCCGGGCGATGGGTTCTTACTCGTTGGGGCAGGGCTTTCTCAATTCGGCATCGAGCACCCGTTTCGATGAGTTGCTGGCGCAGATCGAAAAGCTTCAGGCCGAATACGGCCTGAAATTGCAGGATGCTCTGGGCTCCAGTAAAGCGGCGCACGAAACCCTGGCTGCTCAGGCCGAACGCAGTAAGGCCTCGCTGAAAAAGGCCAGTGAATTGTTCGAAGAGCAAGTAGTGATGGCTGACACCCTCGATGCTCCGTGGCAGACCTTTTACGATCAGGTTACGGGCCTGATCGATCAGACCTACCAACTCAATGAAGCCACCCTGAAGTTTCTCGGTACCCAGTTGCAGCAGCGGCTGGAGCAGCACCGCACTCACATGATCCTGCAGGCAGTGGCGCTGGCGCTGGTGTTTGTGCTGATTTTTTACCTCTACGGCGGTTTCTATGCCTCGACCCGCACCACCCTCAAGCGTCTTGGCGCGGTGATGGATAAGGTGGCGGCCGGCGACATGACCGTGACCTTCAGCGCCAACAGCCGCGATGAACTGGGCGAGTTGGGCGAGGTATTCACCGGCACCGTGAAGAAAATCCATGATCTGATCGAGCGGGTGGGCCAGACCGTCAGTGAGGTCGAGCGCCAGGCCGGCCAGGTCGAAAACGTGTCTGCCCAGAGCAATCAGGCGGTGGCGGGGCAGCGTACCCAGATCGAGCAGGTCGCCACAGCGATGAACCAGATGTCAGCGACTTCTCTGGAGGTGGCGCGCAGTGCCGCGGCGGCCGTCAGCAGCGCCCACAGCGTCAACGACGAGACCATTAGCGGGCGCGGGCTGGTGGAGTCCCAGCAGGGCAGCATCGCTGCACTGGCCAGTGAGATCGATCAGTCGGCGCGGGTGATCAATCAACTGGCCAGCGACAGCCAATCCATCAGTCGTGTGCTGGAAGTGATCAAAAGCATCGCCGAACAGACCAACCTGCTGGCCCTCAACGCGGCCATCGAAGCCGCGCGTGCGGGCGAGCAGGGCCGTGGTTTTGCGGTGGTGGCGGACGAGGTCCGGACCCTGGCCAAACGTACCCAGCAATCGACCGAAGAAATCGAGCAGATGATTGCCAAGCTGCACAGCGGTGTCGGTGCGGCGGTCAAGGCGATGGGCAGCAGCCATCAGATGGCCAACGGCACGGTCGGGCAATCGGAAAAGGTCCAGCAGGCGCTGGAAAACATCCTCGGCGCCGTCGGCATGATCGTCGACCAGAACCAGCAAATCGCCGCCGCGGTAGAGCAGCAGACCGCCGTGACCCACGACATCGACCAGAACATCGTCGAGATCAACCGCGCCGGTGAGCGCACTGCCGAAGGCGCGCACCAGACTGAAAATGCCAGTCGTGCGTTGTCGGCGCAGGTAGTGGAACTCAAACAATTGATCAGCGCGTTCCGGGTTTGATGCCACGCAGCAGATCTAATGTGGGAGCGGGCTTGCTCGCGAAAGCGGTCTATCAGGCACATCAATTTTGAATGTGACGGACTCTTCGCGAGCAAGCCCGCTCCCACAAGGGATGTGTGTGGCGACTGACTACCAGTTGAACAACTCACACGCATTGGCAGTGCTGGCAGCAGCCAGTCGCTCGGGGCTGATCGCCATGAGGGCGGCCAGTGCCGCGCAGATTGCCGGCAAATGAGCCGGGCTATTGCGTTCGCCGGGAAACATGGCGGGTGCCATGTCCGGTGAATCGGTTTCCAGTACCACCGATTCAAGGGGTAAACCGGCGATCACACGGTGCATGCGCAGGGCCTGCGGCCAGGTTGCGGCGCCGCCGAGGCCGAGTTTGAAACCGAGCTTGATGTATTCGCGCGCCTCTTCCTGGCTGCCGGCGAAGGCATGAATGATCCCCGCGCGCTTCAAGCGAAATCGTTTGAGCGTGGCAATCACCGCTGCATGGCTGCGTCGCACATGAATCAGAGCCGGCAGATTGAAGTCCGCCGCCAGTTGCAGTTGGGCGTCGAACAGCGCTTGCTGGCGTTCACGATCCAGGGTTTCGATGAAGTAATCCAGACCGATCTCGCCCACCGCGCATAGCTGCCGATGGCCCGCCAGGCGCGTCAGCCAGTCACCGAGTTCGATCAAATCCGCAGGGCGATGGTCATCCAGGTACACCGGGTGCAAACCGAACGCCGCGTGCAGATCGGGATCGCTCTGCACCAGATCCCAGACCCGCTGCCAATTGGCCTGATAAACCCCCAGCACCACCATTCGTCGCACGCCGAGGGCGCGGCTCTCGGTCAGCAGCGCCTGACGATCTACGTCGAAATCCGGAAAATCCAGATGAGTGTGGGTGTCGATCAGTTCCACGGTTCAGTCCTGATTGATTCGCTGCTTGAAGGTCCGCGCGATGGCCTGCACGCCGGGTTGGTAATCGGCCTGTTCAATCGCCGCCAGCGCCAGTTGCAAAGCCTTGTCGGCGATTAACTGATGCTGCTGGGACATGGCATTGACCGGCAACGGCAGGAAGTCCAGCAACTGCGTATCACCAAAAGTACCCAGGCGCAGCGGGCGGGTTTTCAGCGGGAAGTCGTGCAAGGCATCGAACACGCCCTGAAGCAGCACGTAGGACGTGGTCACCAGCGCATCCGGCAAATGACCCAGGCGCTGAAGCAACTCTTCCATCAATTGTTTGCCGCACTCACGGCTGAACGATTCACCGTGTTCGATCAGCGCCTCGCCTTTGAAACCGTTCAGCGCTTCCTTGAAGCCCGCCGCCCGTTCCTGACTGATACTTAGCTCGGGACGGGCACCGATCAATACGATCTGTTTGGGCAGCGGATCCAGCAGGCTGCGGGTCAAGTGCAGGCTGGCTTCGCGGTCGTCACTGATTACCGAGCAGAAGTGCTCAGGCTCCATCACCCGGTCGATGGCGATGATCGGAATGCCTTTGGCCTGCAACTGGCGATAACTGTCGTCGCCGGCCGGCAGGCAACTGGCGACGATCAGCGCATCGCAGCGTCGGGCGCGGAACAGTTGCAGCAATTGCCGTTCGCTGTCTGGCGCATCGTCGGAACTGGCGATCAGCAGCTGATAGCCGCGAGCCCGGGCGCCTTGTTCCAGCAGTTTGGCGATTCGCGCGTAACTGGGGTTTTCCAGGTCCGGCAGAATGAACCCCAGCGTGCGGGTATGCCGACTGCGCAGCCCGGCGGCCTGGGGGTTGGGTGTGAAACCATGTTGTTCGACCACCGCACGCACGCGCTCGACAGTGGCGCTGCTGATGCGTTGCTGTTCGGCCTTGCCGTTGATGACATAACTGGCGGTGGTCACGGAGACGCCGGCCAACTGTGCAATATCACTGAGTTTCAACCCGGTATTCCTTGTTTTTTTAAGCGTGTTGCGACATTTCGCCAATGCTACCCGATTCAGGCAGGTGACCATTGTCGCAGCTCGTCCGACAATTGGGCTTCAAGGATGAGACATTATCGAGTAACGTGCCTAACATTCTAGATTAAACGTTTCAGCAGGCGTATTTTCTACGTTACAGGTCGCTTTGGAAGGTTCTGCCTCGAAACCGCCAAAATGGCCTCCTGAAAAGGTGTTTCCAAACGCCTAAGCTGAATCAATCAAAACAATACCTGGCGTCACACGGCGCCAAAAAGGAGAAAGCATGCTCGAGCTCACCATAGAGCAGATATCCATGGGCCAGTCGGCTGTGGATAAAGCCACCGCCTTGCAATTGCTCGCTGACCGACTCGTGATCGATGGTCTGGTGGCCGATGGCTACCTTGCGGGCTTGCAGGCCCGGGAAGCACAGGGCTCGACCTTTCTTGGCCAAGGTATCGCCATCCCCCACGGTACCCCGGAAACCCGCGATCAGGTGTTCGCTACTGGCGTGCGGCTGATGCAGTTTCCTGACGGCGTGGACTGGGGCGATGGCCAGATCGTTTATCTGGCGATTGGTATCGCCGCCAAATCCGATGAACACCTGCGCCTGCTGCAACTGCTGACCCGCGCCCTCGGTGAAACCGATCTGGGCCAGGCTCTGCGCCGCGCCAGTTCCGCCGAAGCCTTGCTGAAACTGCTGCAAGGCGCGCCGCAAGAACTGGCGCTGGACGCACAGATGATCGGCCTCAGCGTTTCCGCCGATGACTTCGAAGAACTGGTCTGGCGCGGTGCCCGTTTGCTGCGGCAGGCCGATTGCGTGAGCAATGGTTTTGCCGGCGTTTTACAGCAGGTCGAAGCGCTGCCCCTGGGCGATGGCCTGTGGTGGCTGCACAGCGAACAAACGGTGAAGCGTCCGGGCCTGGCCTTCGTCACCCCGGACAAACCCATGCGCTACCTCGGTCAGCCGTTGAGCGGTCTGTTCTGCCTGGCCAGCCTCGGTGAGGCCCATCAGGCGCTGCTCGAACGCCTTTGCGCGTTGCTGATCGAAGGCCGGGGTCATGAATTGGGCCGTGCCACCAGCAGTCGCGCGGTGCTGGAAGTCCTCGGCGGTGAAGTGCCGGCGGATTGGCCGAACGTACGCATTGCCCTGGCCAATGCCCACGGTTTGCATGCGCGCCCGGCGAAGATCCTCGCGCAACTGGCGAAAAGCTTTGAAGGCGAAATCCGCGTGCGCATTGTCGATGGCCATGACAACGCGGTGTCGGTGAAGAGTTTGAGCAAACTGCTCAGCCTTGGCGCCCGTCGCGGTCAGGTGCTGGAATTCATCGCCGAACCGACCATCGCCGCCGATGCCTTGCCAGCCTTGTTGGCGGCCATCGAAGAAGGCCTCGGTGAGGAAGTCGAGCCACTGCCGGTCGTGAGCCAACAGCGCGAAGTGCTCGCCGAAGTCGTCGAAGTGCTGCTCGCGCCAACGTCCGGCAGCCTGATCCAGGCGATTGCCGCCGCACCGGGGATTGCCATCGGCCCGGCGCATATTCAAGTGCTGCAAGTCATTGATTACCCGCTGCGCGGTGAGTCTGCCGCCGTCGAGCGTGAACGTCTCAAGCAAGCGCTGGCGGATGTGCGTCGCGACATCGAAGGCCTGATCGAGCGCAGCAAGGCCAAGGCGATTCGCGAGATTTTCATCACCCATCAGGAAATGCTCGACGACCCGGAACTGACCGATGAAGTCGACACCCGCCTCAAGCAAGGCGAAAGCGCCGAAGCGGCATGGATGGCAGTGATTGAAGCGGCCGCCAAACAACAGGAATCGCTACAGGACGCCTTGCTCGCCGAGCGTGCCGCTGACTTGCGCGATATTGGCCGTCGGGTGCTGGCGCAATTGAGTGGCGTCGAAACACCGGCCGAGCCCGCGCAACCGTATATTTTGGTGATGGACGAAGTCGGTCCGTCCGACGTGGCGCGTCTCGATCCGACACGCGTCGCCGGCATCCTCACCGCTCGCGGTGGTGCCACGGCCCACAGTGCCATCGTCGCCCGCGCCCTCGGTATTCCGGCGCTGGTGGGCGCCGGTGCCGCCGTGTTGCTGCTGAAACCGGGCACACCGCTGTTGATCGATGGCCAACGCGGTCGCCTGCACGTGGACGCCGATGCCGCTACCTTGCAGCGCGCCACCGAAGAGCGCGACACCCGCGAACTTCGCTTGAAAGCCGCCGCTGAACAACGCCATCAACCGGCGCTGACCACCGATGGTCACGCGGTAGAAGTGTTCGCCAACATCGGTGAAAGCGCCGGCGTCACCAGTGCGGTGGAGCAGGGCGCCGAAGGCATTGGCCTGCTGCGCACCGAACTGATCTTCATGGCCCACCCGCAAGCGCCGGACGAGGCGACTCAGGAAGTCGAATACCGTCGCGTACTCGATGGCCTGGCCGGTCGACCGCTGGTGGTGCGCACCCTTGACGTCGGTGGTGACAAACCGCTGCCGTACTGGCCGATCGCGAAAGAAGAAAACCCGTTCCTCGGCGTACGTGGCATTCGCTTGACCCTGCAACGCCCGCAGGTCATGGAAGCGCAGTTGCGCGCCTTGTTGCGTGCGGCTGACAACCGTCCGTTGCGGATCATGTTCCCGATGGTCGGCAGCGTCGATGAGTGGCGTCAGGCGCGGGACATGACCGAACGTCTGCGCCAGGAAATTCCGGTGGCCGATCTGCAACTGGGGATCATGATCGAAGTACCGTCGGCCGCCTTGCTGGCGCCGGTGCTGGCCAAAGAGGTGGACTTTTTCAGCGTCGGCACCAACGACCTGACGCAATACACCCTGGCCATCGACCGTGGTCATCCTACCTTGTCGGCCCAGGCTGACGGCTTGCATCCAGCGGTGCTGCAACTGATCGATATCACCGTGCGTGCGGCTCATGCTCATGGCAAGTGGGTCGGCGTGTGCGGTGAACTGGCAGCCGATCCGCTGGCGGTGCCGGTGCTGGTGGGCCTGGGTGTGGATGAGTTGAGCGTGTCGGGCCGCAGCATTGCCGAGGTCAAGGCGCGCATTCGTGAACTCAGCCTGACTCAGGCTCAAATCCTTGCCCAACAAGCCCTGGCTGTGGGCAGCGCGAACGAAGTCCGCGCATTAGTGGAGGCCCTGTAATGGCCAAGATCTTAACCCTGACCCTTAACCCGGCGCTGGACCTCACCGTTCAGTTGCCGCATCTGATACCCGGTCAGGTCAACCGCAGCGACGAAATGCACACCCACGCCGCTGGTAAAGGAGTGAACGTGGCCCAGGTGCTGGCCGACCTCGGTCATCAGTTGACCGTCAGCGGTTTTCTCGGGGAAGACAACCTTCAGGCGTTCGAAACCCTGTTCGCCAAACGCGGTTTTACCGACGCATTCGTCCGCGTCCCTGGCGAAACCCGCAGCAATATCAAACTGGCGGAAAGCGATGGGCGCATCACCGATCTCAACGGTCCGGGGCCGAGGGTCAGTGAAGCGGCGCAGCAGGCTTTGCTCGATCGTCTCGACCAGATTGCTCCAGGGCATGACGCGGTCGTCGTCGCCGGTAGTTTGCCCCGTGGTGTGAATCCTCAGTGGTTGCGCGAGTTGATCCAGCGCTTGAAAAAGCGCGGTTTGAAAGTGGCGCTCGACACCAGCGGTGAAGCCTTGCGCGCAGGTCTGACGGCCGGCCCATGGTTGATCAAACCCAATACCGAAGAACTGGCTGAGGCGCTGGATTGCGAGGTGGTTTCCGTGACCGCCCAAGCCGAAGCAGCGAGCCGCTTGCATGCCCATGGCATCGAGCATGTGGTGATTTCCCATGGTGCCGACGGAGTGAACTGGTTCAGTGTCGGCTCGGCCATGCACGCTACGCCGCCGAAGGTCAGCGTGGTCAGCACCGTCGGTGCGGGGGATTCGTTGCTGGCGGGCATGCTGCACGGGTTGCTCAGCGCCGATACGCCCGAACAAACCTTGCGCACCGCTACCGCGATTGCCGCCATGGCCGTCACCCAGATCGGTTTTGGTATCGGCGATGCCGCGCAACTGACGCAGCTTGAACAGGGCGTGCGCGTGCGCCCCCTGACAGAACAATAAGAGGGTTTGACATGAAGTTAGCCATTGTTACGGCCTGCCCGAACGGCATGGTCACCAGTGTGCTGTGTGCTCGTCTGCTTGATGCAGCCGCCCAGCGTCAGGGCTGGAGCACCAGTGTCGAAGTCGTTGATGCGGCCCATCCGGAACGCCAACTGTCGTCTGCGACCCTCGAGGCCGCCGAGTGGGTATTGCTGGTCACCAGCGGGCCAGTGGATATGTCACGGTTCGTCGGCAAACGCGTGTTCCAGAGCACCCCGGCCCAGGCCCTGCAAGATGTCGAAGCGCTGCTACGTCGCGGGGTGGAGGAGGCCGAGGTTTACGTCGCGCCCGAAGCCACCGCCGAGCCTGCTGCGGTGGTTAAAAATGCACCGCGCCTGGTGGCCGTCACCGCATGCCCGACCGGCGTCGCCCATACCTTCATGGCCGCCGAAGCTTTGCAGCAAGCGGCCAAACGCCTGGGTTACGACTTGCAAGTGGAAACCCAGGGCTCGGTCGGCGCACGCAATCCACTCAGCGCAGAGGCGATTGCCGATGCTGACGTGGTGCTGCTGGCGGCAGACATCGACGTCGCCACCGAGCGTTTCGCCGGCAAGAAAATCTACCGCTGTGGCACCGGCATCGCGCTGAAACAGGCCGAAGCGACGCTGAACAAAGCCCTGGCCGAAGGCAAGCAGGAAAGCGCTTCGACCGGCGCCAAAGGTCCGGCCAAACAAGAGAAGACCGGCCTCTACAAACACCTGCTGACCGGGGTGTCGTACATGTTGCCGATGGTGGTGGCGGGCGGTCTGATGATCGCCTTGTCCTTCGTGTTCGGCATCACCGCGTTCAAGGAGGAAGGCACGCTCGCGGCGGCGCTGATGCAGATCGGCGGCGATACCGCGTTCAAGCTGATGGTGCCACTGCTGGCGGGGTACATCGCCTACTCGATCGCTGACCGCCCGGGCTTGGCGCCGGGGATGATCGGTGGTTTGCTGGCGAGCACCCTGGGCGCCGGTTTCATCGGCGGGATCATTGCCGGTTTCATCGCCGGCTATGCGGCCCAGGCGATCAACCGCTATGCGCGCTTGCCGCAAAGTCTTGAGGCACTGAAACCGATCCTGATCATTCCGTTGCTGGCGAGCCTGTTCACCGGTCTGGTGATGATCTACGTGGTCGGCAAACCGGTGGCCGGGATGCTCGCAGGGCTCACGCACTTCCTCGACAGCATGGGCACCACCAACGCCATACTGCTCGGTGTATTGTTGGGCGGCATGATGTGCGTCGACCTCGGCGGGCCGATCAACAAGGCGGCTTACGCGTTTTCGGTGGGGCTGCTGGCGTCGCAAAGTTATGCGCCGATGGCCGCGACCATGGCCGCCGGCATGGTGCCGCCGATTGGCCTGGGCATCGCCACGTTCATTGCCCGGCGCAAGTTTGCCCAGACTGAACGCGAGGCCGGTAAAGCGGCGCTGGTATTGGGGCTGTGCTTTATCTCCGAAGGGGCGATTCCGTTTGCGGCGAAAGACCCGCTGCGAGTGATTCCGGCGAGCATCGCCGGCGGTGCGCTGACCGGCGCGTTGTCGATGTATTTCGGCTGCAAACTCATGGCGCCGCACGGTGGGTTGTTCGTGATGCTGATTCCGAACGCGATCAACCATGCACTGTTGTATCTGCTGGCGATCGTGGCCGGGAGTTTGCTGACGGCGGTGACGTATTCGGTGCTCAAACGGCCTGAGACGGTGGAATTGGTGCTGGAGCCGGTCAAGGCTTAAAAGCAAAAGATCGCAGCCTTCGGCAGCTCCCAGGATTGTGTTCGACCGCGATATTGCGGCGTACATCGAATCTGGAGTTGTTGACGGCTGCGATCTTTTTAATGTCTCCCCGATATCGAACCAGGCCGGCGACGTCGTTTGGTCATGGGGACGGCTTCAGTTTTCAGGATCAGTTCTGAAACCTGGCAGGCCCTGAGTTGAACGCCATTCCTTTACAGTCCGTGTAACGCCCTCGGCGGAATTGTCTTGACCGGGTTCCGGATAGAACATCAGATCAGTGCCATCCGGATGGCCGGTGAGCTTCCTGAATTGCGTGAGCAACTCACCAAGCTCTTCGTCTGATCCCCCTCTGTTGGTGGCACGTATCTTTTCAACGAAGCTAATGAACTCTGCCTCGGTGTAATCGGAAATGTTTGCCATGATGTGCCTATTTCGTCCTGTGCTGATTGATATGGTTCTTAGGGGTGTTCACTCGCAAGTTATCTACGTCATAGACGGCGCCACCATCGGCAATTCGCTCGACGTGGTGAATCTCGAAAGTACCTCGGTTTCCTACAGCGTCTCTATCACGAACGGCAGGGGCATTGCCTGACATTAAGCGGTCTTGAGCGTCTTCATTAAATTGGCTGAAAAGCTCCGGGTTATTCCCTATCGCTGTCCAGAACGCAGTTCTGAATTGGTTGAAGTTTTTAAATTCGCGCCCTCGTAGTACATCCGCAATCCGCGTTGGAATGGGGGCACCTAACCCAGTACCAGCCCCAGCAAGCCAAACCCCCGACACATCCTCGCCCACCCCCGTCACCCCGCCGGGTTCAAACCGGGCATTGAGCACGATATAGATCGGCTCAAGCCCCGTATCCGCAGGAAACCAGATGATCGCGTCCTGATAATCCGGCGGATGCTCCGGGTTCACCAGCGCCTTGTTGGCATGTTCGGTGGGCGGGTACACCCATATCGTCGGCAGTGGCGGGGCGCCTTCGAGGGCCGGGATGCGTGGTATATCGTCGGGGTTCGCCGCAGGCGTCCAGATCAGGCCGATGCCGTTGCCGAGGTCGGCGACAAACTGCTCGCCTTTCTGGGTGGCCTTGATGACCGGGACAAATTCCCAGTCTGTTTTCCCGCCGGTGTAGAAGCCGTAAGCGCTGACGGAGCCGTCCGGCAAGGTCTTCACGTTGAGGCGCACACGGGTTCGCCCGGTATTCAGTTCTGTGTACTGTTCTTTCTTGTAGAAGGCGCTGTCGGCGGAAAGGCGGGTATTGGGCATCAGGAGTGCCACGGTCCCGAGCGCTGCGCCGGCTGCCACGGCCGTGGAGCCTGAAAGCAGACCGAGTGCAAGCGAGCCGCCGAGTCGTTGGGCGATGGCGCCGGCCGTGGCTGAGCCTCTCACCAGTTTCAGGGGGACCCCGGCGGCTGTGATCGGCGCACCGGTGTCGAGCACGGCCCATAATCCGTAGTCGGCCAATTTCTCTACGGGGACAAATCCGCTCGGGTGGCTGTGATTGATGATGCCGTCAGGGAGGTTGCAGCTCTTGGCGAACACGCAACCCTGCAAATCGGGCTGAGCGTTGAGGGCGTCCTGTTGTTTTTTCTGATGCGCCTCCCAACGGGCGTTGGCCTCCAGTTCATGCTTGCGATTAATGGCGGCTACCGCTGCGCCGGCGTCCTGGAAGGCTTGTATCTGTGCCTGGGTGGGTTGTTGCCTTGGGGCGGGCAGAAAATCCGGAGTGTCCGGGAAACCGAGCTTTTTCATGAGCGCTTCTTGTTCGTCTGGGTTCACCTCGAACCTACTGAAAGGCTCAGAGGCTGGCGTTAGGACGTTTCCCAAAAGCGGCGCTGAAATTTCCTATTTCATGTTGTTACTGGAGGACGATGAGCAATGGCGCTGGTTCGGCTGCTCGATCCGTCTGCATAGCCACCCATCCCTGTAGGAGCGAGGCTTGCCCGCGAAGGCGTTTTTTCATTCAACATTGATATTGAGTGTTATGGCCTCTTCGCGGGCAAGCCTCGCTCCTACAAAGGATCTGTCATGCCTGATTCACATGGCCATGCTTAAGTTTTCCTTTTTCAGGGAGAACACCATGAGCGAATTCGACCTCGGTCGCCGTCGGGTCATGCAAGCCGTTGGCGCCGGGCTGCTGTTGCCAGGTCTGGCGCCGGCGGTGATCGCTTCGGTCAAGGATCGGCCACAACTCACCGATGGCGTGCAGTCCGGCGATTTGCTGGGCGACCGGGCGATGATCTGGAGCCGTAGCGACCGCGCGGCGCGGATGGTGGTGGAATGGGACACGCGTAGTCTGTTCAGTAATCCTCGTCGGTTCGTCTCGCCACTGGCCGATGCCCGCACCGACTTCACCGCTCGGGTCGAACTCACCGGGCTGCCCGCCGATCAGGCGATTTTCTACCGCGTGACTTTCGAAGACGCCCAGAGTGGTGTCGCCAGTGAACCCTGGTTCGGCCATCTGCGCAGCGCGCCAACCGTCGTGCGGAATATTCGGTTCGTCTGGAGCGGTGACACGGTCGGCCAAGGCTTCGGCATCAACCCGGACATTGGTGGCATGCGCATCTACGAAGCCATGCGTCTGCGCCTGCCGGACTTTTTTATCCACAGCGGCGACACCATCTACGCCGACGGTCCCGTACCTGCGCAGCTCACCACAGAGAGCGGCCGCGTGTGGCGCAACCTCACCAGCGAAGCCAAGAGCAAAGTCGCCGAAACCCTTGACGACTATCGCGGCAATTATCGCTACAACCTGATGGACGAAAATGTCCGCCGCTTCAACGCCGAAGTCCCGCAAATCTGGCAGTGGGACGACCACGAAGTGGTGAACAACTGGTCGCCGGGCAAGCAACTGGATGAGCGCTACAAGAGCAAAGATATCCACAGCCTGGTGGACCGGGCGCGCCAAGCCTGGCTGGAATATGCGCCGATGCGCTTGCAGAGTGCAGACGCTGGCGGACGGATTTATCGCAAGCTCAATTACGGGCCGATGCTGGATGTGTTCGTGCTCGACATGCGCAGTTATCGCGAAGCCAACGACGACAACCTCGGTGCCGCCAAAGCGTTTCTCGGTCGAGAGCAATTGGACTGGCTCAAGCGTGAATTGAAAGGCTCCCAGGCCCAATGGAAAGTCATCGCCACCGACATGCCCATCGGCCTCGGCGTGCCGGATGGTGAAGTCAGTCCCGGTGTGGCGCGGTGGGAAGCGGTGGCCAATGGTGATCCGGGCCCGGCTCAGGGCCGTGAAGTGGAAATCGCTGAATTGCTCGGTTTTCTGCGGGCGCAGCAGGTGCGTAATTTTGTCTTCCTCACGGCGGATGTGCATTACTGCGCCGCGCACCATTACCACCCGGACCGCGCGGCGTTTCAGGACTTCGAACCGTTCTGGGAGTTTGTTGCGGGTCCGCTGAATGCGGGGAGCTTCGGGCCTAATGCGCTGGATAAAACCTTCGGCCCCGAAGTGGTGTTCCAGAAGGCACCGGCGGCGCAGAACACCTCGCCGTTTGCCGGGTTTCAGTTTTTTGGTGAAGTGAACATAGATGGGCAAACGGGGGAGATGAGCGTCGTGCTGCGGGATCTGGATGGGGTGGGGGTGTTTGAGCGTAAGTTGCAGCCGGTTTAAGGGCTGCATGATCGTTCCCACGCTCTGCGTGGGAATGCCTCAACGGACGCTCCGCGTTCGGCTTGAAAGGGACGCGGAGCGTCCCGGGCTGCATTCCCACGCGGAGCGTGGGAACGATCAGAACAGTCACGTGTGTGTCAGTAGACGTCGCGGCGGTAGCGGCCTTGTTCGATCAGGCGGTCGACCTCTTCAATGCCGAGCAATTCGTTGAGCACGTGATCCACCCCTGAAGCCATCCCCTGCAAACTGCCGCAGATGTAAATCACGGCGCCATCGGCCAGCCATTTCTTCAATTCAACCGCCGACTCGCGCAGGCGATCCTGCACATAGATCTTCTCGGCCTGATCCCGGGAAAACGCCAGATCCAGACGCGCCAGATCGCCGTTGATCAACCATTCTTCCAGCTCGGCACTGCACAGGTAATCGTGTTCCCGATTACGCTCGCCGAACAGCAGCCACTGGCGCTGCTGCCCGTCGGCAATCCGTGCCTTGAGCAAACTGCGCAACCCGGCCAGTCCGGTGCCGTTGCCCAACAGGATCATCGGAACGGGTTCGTTCGGTAGATGGAAGCCACTGTTGCGCCGCACCCGCAAACTGATGCCGCTACCCTCGGGCGCATGCTCGGTCAACCAGCCGGAACCGACGCCCAAGGTGCCGTCGGAATGCACTTCCTGACGCACAATCAATTCCAGCACGCCGTCGGCGGCGATCGAGGCGATGGAGTATTCGCGCATGGCCAATAGCACCAGGGCGTCCGCCAGCGCTTGGGCGTGCAGGCCGACCAGATGAGCGCGGTTCTCGGGCAGTTGGCGGCTGGCCAGGGCTTGTTCCAGGGTTTGCGACAGGCCATCGAACTCAACCCTGGCCCGACCGTCAATCCCCAGGCCGTCGAGGAAATGCTCGATGGCCCACGGACAATTACGCGGCAGTACTTCCACCAGGTCACCAGCCAGCCAGCTGCTGGTGGTGGGGGCGGTGAGGCCGAGCAAGTACACAGGCGAACCACTGCTGTCCGGGTTCATCAATTCGCGGCGGGTCAGGGTCCAGTTGTCGTAGCTGGGTGCCTGCCAGGTATCCACCGGCGTCTGTCCAGTCAGCAAGCCGAGTTGCTGTTGCCAGTGACGCAAGGCGTAAGGATCACCGCTGTCGACCTCCACCGGGGCGAACAAGGTCTTGCCGCCGTGCTCGCCCAGCCAGGTGTGCAAGCGACGGGCGAAGCCGCAGAAGTGTTGATACTGGCGGTCACCGAGGCCGAGCACGGCATAGTTAAGGCTGTCGAAGCTCAGCGCACGGCCCAGCACTTTGCGTTCGAATCCTCGAGCGCTGTCCGGTGCTTCACCGTCGCCGAAGGTGCTGACCACAAATAGCGCGTTGCTGGAATCCTGCAGGTCCTGTTCACTGACATTCGCCAATGGTTGAACCTTCACCGGCAACCCGGCGGCCTGCAATTGCCCGGCGGTCTGCCAGGCGAGCTGTTCGGCGAATCCGCTCTGGCTGGCGAAGCCGATCAGCCATGCGGGCGCGTCGCTGCCCGGTTGCGCGAGGCCTTTGCGGGCATCCTTGATTTGACGTTTCTTGCGTCGACGGTCCAGGTACAGCAACCAGCCAGTGATGAAAAACAGCGGCATGGCCAGCGCGGCGATCGTCAGGATTATCCGACCGACCATCCCGAAATAGCTGCCGACGTGCAGCGCATAAATACTGGTCAGCAGCTGCGCCTTGAGGCTCTTGTCGCTGTAGCGGTCATGACGGCTGACGATGCCGGTCGCCGGATCGAGGATGATCTGGTTCCGCGCCTGGTCGTGGGGGGAATTCTTCAGCAGGTAGAACACCGTTGCCGGTTGGCCGGCCACGGGCGGCATACGCACGTTGTAGGATGAAAGATCAGGGCCGGCGGCGCTGTAGATGCTGCTCCATATGGCGGCGTAGTCGGCGGTGGGGGCCGGGCCGCTTGGTGCGGGACCGCGACCACTGCGCACTCGCTCGTTCTGCGGCGAATCGGAAAGCAGTCGCGTCAGGCCCTTGTTGTACCACTCGTACGACCAGAACAACCCGGTCAACGCCGCCAAAAGATAGAGCACCAGGCACCAGGTACCGGCCACCGAGTGCAGATCCCAGTTGAAGCTGCGACCCTTTTTATTCCAGTCCAGGGTCAGCCAGGCGCGCCAGCTTTTCCACTGGCGCGGCCAGCGCAGGTACAGGCCGGACAGGCAGAAGAACAGCAGAATCAGCGTACAGGCGCCGGTGATCTGCCGGCCGATATCGTCCATGGCCAGAACCCGGTGCAGTTGCAGCATCAGGCCAAAGAAATCCTGGCCGGTGACAGCGCCCATGAACTCGCCGGTGTACGGGTCGAAGTAACGCATCGGCCCGCGACGTTCGCCAGGCGGCGCCGTGAAGATCACCCGCGCGGCGTTGCCGCTGTCGGTTTCGACCCAGAGCATCGAGACGGTTTTGCCCGAAGCACCTTCGATTTTTTCCACCAGCTCAGCCGGGGGCAGCACGCCGGCTATCTGCTTATCGACGTGTAGCACAGAGGGGTTCAGTGCCCGCAGGATTTCATCCTGAAACGATACCGCCGCCCCGGTGATGCCCATCAGGGCCAGGACCAGTCCGGCGCTGATGCCGAAAAACCAGTGCAACTGGAACAGGGATTTCTTCAACACGTCGCTCGCCTTGTTCGTTCAAAAATTATCATCACGGCGCGCATTATGCCGTGAGTTGTCGAGAAGCATTCTTTTTTACACACAAAAGCCCCGTTCACTTCGATGAACGGGGCTTTGGCCTGATGTCAGTCAGTTACGCCGCGGAACCTGTGGGAGCGGCGGTGCGACGATTCGACTTGCTCGCGAAAGCGGTGGGTCAGGCAACATCAATGTTGACTGTGCCGCCGTCTTCGCGAGCAAGCCCGCTCCCACAGAGATTCTCGTTTAAATGACTGGCATTGGGGCTTTGGCCTTTCGCTTCTGCTATCAGAAGTGGAAGTTGGCACTCAGCAGGGCGGTACGGCCCGCCGCGACGTGGGCGTAGTGGTTCTGGAGTATCTGGTCGAAGTAATGCTCGTCGGTCAGGTTCTGTACGTTGAGTTGCAGGTCGACGTTCTTGGTCAGGCGATAGCTGGCCATCGCGTCGTAACGCCAGTAGGACGGGATTTCCACCGAGTTGGCGACGTTGCCGAACTGGGAATCGACGTAGGTCGCACCGGCACCGACGGTCAACTTGTCCGGCACCAGGTCGTAGGTCGACCAGAACGTGAAGTTGTTCTGTGGAGTGCTCGGCATATGGTTGCCTTCATCGGCGGCGAGTGTGGTCTTGACCACTTCGCTGTCCATATAGGTGTAGCCGCCGAAGACTCTCCAGTTGCGCGTCAGCTTGCCGGAGTAGCTCAGTTCCAGGCCATTGACCTGCTGTTCACCGTCCAGCACTTGAGTGGTGCCGCCGTCCGGGTCGTTGATCCGCGCGTTGGTTTTCTCGGTACGGAACAGCGCGGCGGTCAGCGACAGATCGTCACCGAAGAAGTCCCACTTGGTACCGATCTCGTAGTTGCGGTTTTTTTCCGGCTCCAGCGTGCTGTTGTTCGCTGCCAGTTCCAGGCCACCGTTGCCGCTGGTTTCGCCGGCCGGGTTGCTGGAAGTGGAGTAGGCCGCGTAGATGCTGCCGTTAGGCAGTGGGTTATAGACCACGCCGATTTGGTAGTTCACCAGGTCGCTGGTGTTCTCACGGGAGAAACTGCCCGCTGGGGCTGTGCTGCTAGCGTTGGCGAAGCCGCTGGATTCGACCTGGAAGTTGTCGTAACGCAGGCCCAGGTTCAGGGACCATTGCTCGTTGAACTTCAGGGTATCGAACACGTAGGCCGCAGCGGTTTTGGTGTCGGTATCGGTGAAGGCTTTGCTGTCGGTGATGGTGCCGCTCCAGTGATCCCCGGGCGTCGGGTTGTACAGACTGGTGCAGTCGCCGGAGGTGAACAGGGCGCTGTTGCACCGGGTGCCGCTGGCGGTGGAGGTCAAGAGGTACGGGCGGTTGTGGGTGTCCTGATAGGAAAACTCAAGACCGGTCACCAGGCTGTGCTCAATGGCGCCAGTGTTGAATTTGGCGCTCAGGTCGGTCTGGTTGACCCATCCGCTGGACGTCGAGTTACGGCTCTTAGCACCCCGGTACACGTTGCCATTGACCACGTTGCCCTTGCTGTCGTCCGGGTTGGTGACGATGTAGTCCAGGGTCGAGCGGGACATGCGGAAGCTGTTCGACACAGTCAGGTCTTCATTCAGATCGTGTTCGATCTTGAGGGTGCCGCTGTCATTGGTGGTCTCGCGAAAGTCGCGACCGGTGAGGCCGTAGAAGTTGTCGCGATCGACATTCACAGGCTTATCGACGTTGTGCTTGCTGCGGTTGGGGCTCAAGGTCAACGGGATGCCATAGTCGGGCATGTCGTCGGTTTCGACGTGGTAGTAGCCGACGGTCAAGCGGGTATCGGTGCCCAGTCCGAAAGCGAAGGACGGCGCTACGCCCCAGCGACTGACGTCCACGGCATCACGGCCGGCGACGTTGGCTTCGTGCTTCATCAGGTTCAGACGCACGGCCGAGGTGTCGGTCATCTGCTGGTTCAGATCCAGAGTGGTGCGCTTGGTCTGATCCGAACCCCAAGTGAAGCCGCCGTTGTAGGCATTGCCCAGTTTGGCAGTCTTGCTCACCAGGTTCAGGCTGCCACCGGTGGAACCGGCGCCGGTGAAGGCCGACCCGGGGCCTTTGCTGACTTCGATCGATTCGACGTTGAAGATCTCGCGGCTCTGGGACGCCGGGTCGCGCATGCCGTCGACGAACGTGTCGCTTTCGGCGTTGAAACCACGAATGATCGGACGATCGCCCGCCGGGTTGCCCCCTTCACCGGCACCGAAGGTGATGCCTGGGGTGGTGCGCAGGGCGTCGACCAGGCTGGTGGCGCCAGTGTCGCGAATCACTTGTTGCGGGATCACAGTGACGCTTTTCGGCGTCTCGCGCAGGGGCGCGGTGTACTTCTTGGAGGCCGAAGTATCGGTCTTGTAGGAGGCGTCATCCTGCTCGCCCACAACACTGGTCGCGTCCAGGGAAATCGCATTGTTCAGTGCTTTTTCGCCGCTCTTCTCGGCCGCGAAAACCATGTGGCCCGCAGAGCCGGCAGTGATCGCCATGCCAATTGCAGAGGCGAGCAAACGCGGTGAACTGACCGTTAATTGTAGTTGTTGGCGTGACATGTGAATTCCCCTCCCCAAGGATTTGAGGCCGCGGAATATAGGGTAAACAGGTATCTGTATCAATTGCGAAACGTTGCTATTCGCGATTAATTTACATTCTTTACAATTTGCCTTTACGGTTTTTCGGTTTCATTCGTCTGCCGGGGTTTTACAGGTGCAATAAGAATCAATACCATTGGCGCCCCTTTGCCTTCAGGTGTCTTTTCATGTTGCTGCACATTCCCGGCGTGTTCGCGAAAGAAGAAGTGCAGCGTATTCGCGAGGCCCTGACACAGGCGGATTGGGCCGATGGCAAAATCACCGCCGGTTACCAGTCGGCCAAGGCCAAGCACAATCTGCAACTGCCTGAAGGGCATCCGCTGGCCAAGGAAATCGGTGCGGCGATGCTCGAACGGTTGTGGAAAAATCCGCAGTTCATGTCGGCGGCATTACCGCACAAGGTCTTCCCTCCGTTACTGAACTGCTACACGGCTGGGGGCAGTTTTGACTTTCACATCGACAACGCCGTGCGTCAGCCCAAGGGCAGCATCGAGCGGGTGCGCACCGACCTGTCGGCAACACTGTTCTTCAGCGAACCGGAGGACTACGACGGCGGCGAACTGGAAATCCAGGACACCTTCGGTACCCAGCGCGTGAAGTTGCCGGCCGGCGACATGGTCCTGTATCCCGGCACCAGCTTACACAAGGTCAACGCCGTTACGCGTGGCACCCGTTACGCCTCGTTTTTCTGGACGCAAAGCCTGGTGCGGGAAGACAGCCAGCGTGCCTTGCTGTTCGAGATGGACGGGGCGATTCAACAGCTGACCCAAGACATGCCCGACCACCCTTCATTGATCCGCCTGACTGGCACCTATCACAACCTGTTGCGTCGTTGGGTCGAGGTGTAAGTGACGGACTTTCGCTTACGCCGCGAGGAAATCCTCGATGGCGACCACCTCAAATCGATGCTCGAAGAAAGCCCGGCGCGAGCGGCTCAGGCGATTCTGATCGCCGCCCGTGAAGGCGTGCTCGATGCTCAGGCGTTGCTCGGGCAGATCCTGCTGGACGGGCGAGGGATTGAGCAGGATCAGCCGCTGGCTGTGCGCTGGTTCGAGATCGCCGCCCAGGGCGGACACCCGATGGCGCGCAACATGCTCGGCCGTTGTCATGAACATGGCTGGGGTTGCACCGCCGACGCCACGATCGCCGCGGAGCACTATCGTGTTGCCGCTGAAACCGGACTGGATTGGGCGATGTACAACTACGCCAATCTGCTGGCTACTGGTCGTGGAGTGATCGAGGATCAGGTACAAGCGCTAGGCCTTTATCGCCGCGCCGCTGAACTGGGGCATGCAAAGTCGATGAACCTGCTGGGGCGTTATCTGGAAGAAGGCCGGGTTTGTCCGGCAGATCCGCTAGCTGCCCGTGACTGGTATCGACGCTCGGCGGTCGGCGGGGATTTTCGTGGGCAGTTCAGTTATGCCGCCGTTCTGGCGGATGAAGGCAAGATCGCCGAGGCGCTGGGTTGGCTGCACAAGGCACTGGATGGCGGTAATCTGAATTTTTTGCGGGTGGCGAGTCAGACGTTATCGATGTCGACTGATCCAAGGATTCATGGGCTGGTCACCGAGTATCAACAGCGTGCTCGGGAGCTGACCCCGGGGATAGATCGTTCCCACGCTCTGCGTGGGAATGCAGCCCTGGGACGCTCCGCGTCCCTGCCGAAGCGGACGCGGAGCGTCCATTGAGGCATTCCCACGCAGAGCGTGGGAACGATCAGCTGAACAGAAATTTCTGCGTGTAGCGCTTACACGTAGAACGACTTCAGCGGCGGGAAGCCATTGAACTCAACGGCGCTGTAGCTGGTTGTGTACGCACCGGTCGACAACCAGTACAAACGGTCACCGATCGCCAGGTTCAACGGCAGGCCGTACTTGTAGTTCTCGTACATGATGTCGGCGCTGTCGCAGGTCGGGCCGGCGATAACCACTTCTTCCATCTCGCCTTTCTTCTCGGTCCAGATCGGGAACTTGATGGCTTCGTCCATGGTTTCGATCAGACCGGAGAATTTGCCCACATCCGTGTACACCCATCGCTCAACGGCGGTACGGGATTTACGCGCCACCAGCACCACTTCACTGACCAGAATGCCGGCGTTGGCGATCAGCGAACGGCCCGGCTCCAGGATGATTTCCGGCAGCTCGTCGCCGAAGTCTTCCTTGAGGAAGCGGATGATTTCTTCAGCGTAGGTTTCCAGGCTGTTGGTGCGGGTGATGTAGTTGGCCGGGAAGCCGCCGCCCATGTTGATCAGCTTCAGGTGGATGCCGTCTTCTTCTTTCAGACGCTCGAAGATCACTTTGACCTTGGCGATGGCCGCGTCCCAAACGCTGATGTCGCGCTGCTGCGAACCAACGTGGAACGAGATGCCATAAGGCACCAGGCCCAGGTCGCGAGCAAGGATCAGCAGGTCCATGGCCATGTCGGTCTGGCAGCCGAATTTACGCGACAGTGGCCAGTCAGCGGTGGTCGAACCTTCAGTCAGGATGCGCACATAGACTTTCGAGCCTGGAGCAGCCTTGGCGATGTTGCGCAGGTCGGCTTCGGAGTCGGTGGCATACAGACGCACGCCCTTGTCGTAGAAGTAGCGAATGTCTTTGGATTTCTTGATGGTGTTGCCGTAGCTGATGCGATCCGGGCCGACGCCCTGGTTCATCACTTTGTCGAGCTCGTAGATCGAGGCGATGTCGAAGTTCGAGCCTTTCTCTTTGAGCAGGTCGATGATTTCAACGGCCGGGTTGGCCTTGACTGCGTAGTAGACCTTGGCGAATTCGAAACCGGCGCGCAGGTCGTCGTAGGCCTGGCTAATCATCGCGGTGTCGATCACCACGAACGGGGTTTCTTGTTTGTCGGCGAAAGCCTTCATTTTCTGGAAGGTATCGCGCGCGAAATAGTCTTCGACGTTGATCGACATGCTGGGAACTCCTACTGGCAAACTGAAATTATCAATGGGTGCAAATGAACGCCCTCCGTATCCCCACTTTGGTTCGCCTACTTCCCAAGGCATGTCGCCGAAAGCAAAAAGGCCATGGGAGGCGGTGCTTACCCTTGGCCTTGCTGTCTCGTCGTCAGTACTTGAGCCGGATGGATCGTTTCCAGCATGGACGTTCGGCGCGAACTTTAGGGCGTGAGGGGCTTGAGATCAACAAAAAATGTCGCGTTTTTGCACGCATCCGTCGTGCGGTGCCGGACAGCTACTGATGTAACCGACCTGCATGACAGTGTGATGTTCCCTTCAATGCTCGTTCCCACGCTCTGCGTGGGAATGCATCCAGAGACGCTCTGCGTCTCAAAGGGGGGACGCAGAGCGTCCAGGGCGGCATTCCCACGCGGAGCGTGGGAACGATCAGTAGAAAGGGATCAGGCCAACGCGGCTTCCGCTGGCGAAACAATGCTGGTCTTGCCCCCACGAGACTTACCAGAGCTCAAATATTCGGCAATCGATTCCTGGGTCACCTCACCCAGGAACACCCGCTCGGCATCCATTACCGGCAGCCACGAGCGGTTGAACTCGTACATGCGCGACAGCAGGATGCGCAAATGCTCGTCGTAGGCCGCTGTGGCGTTGAACTCGCGCAAGTACTGCGCGCAGGTGCCGGTCTGACGGTGCAGGTCGCGACGTCGTACATATCCCAGGGCCTTGTTCTCGGAACAGGTGACCGCCACATAACGCCGGTCATGCTCATCCATCAATTCCAGCGCTTCGGCCACGGGAGTCTGCGGGCTGACGGATGGCGCGTTGTCCGCCGCATCTTCGGCTTTGACCAGCAGCAGACGCTTGAGGGTGCTGTCCTGGCCGACGAAGTTGCTGACAAAGTCATCCGTCGGGTGCGCGAGCAGAGTGTCGGGGTGATCGATTTGCAGCAGTTTGCCGGCACGGAAGATCGCGATCTTGTCGCCCAGCTTGATGGCTTCGTCGATGTCGTGGCTGACCATGATCACGGTTTTGTTCAGGGCCCGTTGCATCTCGAAGAATTCATTCTGGATCATCTCGCGGTTGATCGGGTCGACCGCACCGAATGGTTCGTCCATCAACAGCAACGGCGCATCCGCTGCCAGTGCACGAATCACGCCGATCCGCTGCTGTTGGCCGCCGGACAGTTCTCGCGGATAGCGAGTCAGATACTGCTTGGGTTCGAGCTTGATCATGCTCATCAACTCGCGGGCACGGTCGTGGCATTTCTGTTTGTCCCAGCCGAGCAGGCGCGGAACGATGGTGATATTTTCCTCGATGGTCATGTTCGGGAACAGACCGATCTGCTGGATCACATAACCGATGTTGCGCCGCAACGTCACTTCGTCGAGGCCGGTGGTGTCTTCGCCGTTGATCAGGATCTTGCCGGAGGTTGGCTTGATCAGGCGATTGATCATCTTCAGCGTGGTGCTTTTGCCGCAGCCCGATGGCCCGAGGAACACACAGATTTCGCCTTCATTGACGGTCAGGCTTACCGAGTCCACGGCTTTCACATCTTTGCCGTTGCTTTGGAAGGTCTTGCTGAGGTTTTGAAGTTCGATCATTTCAGGAGTCCTTTTGGAGTCAGCGTGCGTTGCAGCCATTGCAGAAGCAGGTCGGCGAAGATGGCCAGGAGACTGACCAGCACGGCGCCGACGATCAGCATCGACATGTCGCTGCGGCTGATGGAAGCGAGAATGAGTACACCGAGGCCACCGGCGCCGATGGTCGCGGCGATGGTCATCACACCGATGTTCATCACCACGGCGGTGCGCACACCGGCGAGGATCACCGGCACGGCGATGGGCAGTTCGACCATGCGCAGGCGCTGGCCGAAGGTCATGCCGATGCCACGCGCTGCTTCGCGAATGCCCGGTTCGACGTTGGTCAGGGCGAGGTAGGTGTTGCGCATGATCGGCAGCAACGAGTACAGAAATACCGCGGTGATTGCCGGCATCGGGCCCAAGCCCTGGCCAAATTTCGAGTAGAAGGGCAGCAGCAGGCCGAATAGCGCAATCGATGGCACGGTCAGCAGCACTGTGGCGCTGGCTTGCAAGGGGCCGGCCAGTGTCGGGAAGCGAGTCATCAGGATGCCCAGCGGCACGCCGACCACAATCGCCAGGGTGACGGCGATGCCGACCAGGGTGATGTGCTGCCAGGTCAGCTGCAAAACCTGCGGCCAATCGAGATGGGAAAAGGCGTTCAAAAATTCCATGGCTTTTCCTCCTCAGTTGATGGGGTGCTGGCGCAGGAAATCTGCAGCAACGGATGAAGGACTTTCGTGATCGACATCGACCCGCGCATTCAGCTGACGCATAGTTTCGTCATCGAACAGTTCGGCCAGCGGCTTGAGTTCTTCGGCGAGTTTCGGGTGGGCGTCGAGGTAAACCTGACGCACCACCGGCGCGGCGGTGTAGTCGGGGAAGTAGTGTTTGTCGTCTTCCAGCAATTTGAGCTTGAAGGCGTTCAAGCGACCGTCGGTGGTGTAGACCAGACCGGCGAACACCTGGCCATTGCGCAGGGCGGTGTAGACCAGCCCGGCGTCCATCTGACGGATGTTGTTGCGGGTCAGGTTCATGCCGTAGAGATCCACCATGCCATCGAGACCGTCGGAGCGGTTGGCGAACTCAGTGTCCAGCGCTACCAGATGATTTTGCTTCTGCTCCGCCTGCATCACCGCGTTCAGCTCGCTCATGGTGTTGATCTGCGGATAAGCCTTCGCGGTGTTTTCCGGCAGTGCCAGGGCGTAGGTATTGCTGAATTTCGACGGGGTGAGCCAGACCAGGCCTTTTTTCGCGTCGAGTTCTTTTACTCGGGCGTAGGACTGTTCGCTGTCGAGTTTTTCAGTGACATGGTTGTAGGCCACGAGCGAAACGCCGGTGTATTCCCACATCAAATCCAATTGACCACTTTCGTGGGCGCTGCGGGCCAGATTGCTGCCCAGACCGCCCGTCACTTGGGTGTCGTAACCTTTGGTGCGCAAGTATTGGGAAGTGATTTCCGCCAGCAAGGTTTGTTCGGTAAACACCCGGGCGCCGATGCGAATCAGCGGTTTTTCAGCGGCTTGGGCAAATCCTGCGAACAGCAGAACGCAGCCTAGTAAAAAGCTAAATGTCTTCATGGATATTCCTTTGCCGAGGCTTAAGACGGGCGCAAGCCGCGTTCGAGCCAGAGGCGGCTGGCGAGTGTCACCAGTCCGTCGAGCAGCAAGGCCAGCAGGGCGGTGCATGCCGCGCCGAGCAGCAGTTGCGACTGATTGTTCAGGGCAATGCCGGGGAAAATCAGGCTGCCCAGGCTATTGGCGCCGATCAGGAACGCCAGCGGTGCAGTCCCGACGTTGATTGCCAGCGCCACGCGGCATGGCGTTCGGCAGTTCGACCCGCCACAGCACCTGAGTCGGTGTCATGCCGATGCCGACGGCGGCTTCCTTGAGCGAACTCTGAACGTTTTTCAGCCCTTCATAGGTGTTGCGCACAATCGGCAACAGCGAGGCGAGGAACAAGGCGAAGATCGCCGGGCCGCTACCGATGCCGAGGATCCCGAGGGCGATGGCCAGTACGGCGAGAGGCGGCACGGTGTTGCCGATGTTGAAGATCTGCATGAAGCGTTCGGCGCGTCCAACCATGGTCGGGCGGCTGAGGAAGATGCCGGCGGGGATGCCCACAGCGAGGGCGGCCAGCATGGAAGCGAGGACAAGAATCAGATGAGCTTGCAGGTAAAACAGCAAATCGTCGCGGTACTGTTCGATCGTGTTGATGCCGATCCAGTGGATCAGCAGGGCCAGAAGGGCGATTACCAGCGCGCCTCCTATCAGCCCTTTGCCATAGTGGATAGCCACAGGCGGACTCCTTTTTTCAGTCGGCGGACGCAGTCCCGTGTGGCATGCCATTCCTGGCTGCCGGGAAATCAACGTTCGCGAGAAGCAGCTCTATCAGTGCCGGTAAACCCGGCATGAAATCGAGCCATAAGCGCAGCCTCGTCAGGCTAACTTGCTGATTTTTCAACCCTGACGAATAGCCGTAACAGGGGAGTGGACGCCTCCACGCTCTGAAAGGTTCCCATCTGAAGCAGCATTTGGCCACCCCTAATGTGCTCAACGGTTCGGTTCTTCGATGAAGTTGGGCTATAATCGCGGCCCTTTTTTGAATCACCTGCCAGGCGATTTCCCATGACCAAACAGGCCGCCGAAGTCGCGAAACGCCGCACTTTCGCCATTATTTCCCACCCCGATGCCGGTAAAACCACCATCACCGAGAAACTCTTGCTGATGGGCAAGGCGATTGCGGTTGCCGGCACGGTGAAATCTCGCAAGTCCGACCGCCATGCCACCTCCGACTGGATGGAAATGGAAAAACAACGGGGTATTTCCATTACCACGTCGGTCATGCAGTTCCCGTATCGCGAGCACATGATCAACCTGCTCGACACCCCGGGCCACGAAGACTTCTCCGAAGATACCTACCGCACTCTGACAGCGGTGGACTCGGCCTTGATGGTCCTCGACGGCGGTAAGGGTGTAGAGCCACGGACCATCGCCCTGATGGACGTCTGCCGTCTGCGTGACACGCCGATCGTCAGCTTCATCAACAAACTCGACCGTGACATCCGCGACCCGATCGAACTGCTCGACGAAATCGAAGCGGTCCTGAAGATCAAGGCCGCGCCGATCACCTGGCCGATCGGTTGCTACCGCGATTTCAAGGGTGTTTACCACCTCGCCGACGACTACATCATCGTCTACACCGCTGGTCACGGCCACGAGCGCACCGACGTGAAAATCATCGAGAAACTCGACTCCGATGAAGCCCGCGAGCACTTGGGCGACGAGTACGATCGCTTCGTTGATCAGCTGGAACTGGTGCAGGGCGCCTGCCACGAATTCAATCAACAGGAATTCCTCGACGGCCAACTGACACCGGTGTTCTTCGGTACCGCATTGGGCAACTTCGGTGTCGATCACGTGCTCGACGCCGTGGTCAACTGGGCGCCGAAACCGCTGGCCCGCGTCGCCAACGAACGCACCGTGGAACCGGTTGAAGAAAAATTCTCAGGCTTCGTGTTCAAGATCCAGGCGAACATGGACCCGAAACACCGCGACCGCATCGCCTTCATGCGGATTTGCTCCGGCAAGTACGAAAAAGGCATGAAAATGCGTCATGTACGCACCGGCAAAGACGTGCGGATCGGCGATGCGCTGACGTTCTTCTCCTCCGAGCGTGAGCAGCTGGAAGAAGCGTTTGCCGGCGACATCATCGGTTTGCACAACCACGGCACCATCCAGATCGGCGACACCTTCACTGAAGGCGAAGTCCTGGGCTTCACCGGCATCCCGCACTTCGCCCCGGAACTGTTTCGTCGCGTGCGTCTGCGTGATCCGCTGAAATCCAAGCAACTGCGCCAAGGCTTGCAGCAACTGGCCGAAGAAGGCGCCACTCAGGTGTTCTTCCCCGAGCGCAGCAACGATATCATCCTCGGCGCTGTCGGTGTGCTGCAGTTCGATGTGGTCGCCAGCCGTTTGAAAGAGGAATACAAGGTCGAATGCTCTTATGAGCCGATTACCGTTTATTCCGCGCGCTGGGTCGAATGCAGCGACAAGAAGAAGCTTGAGGAATTCTCCAACAAAGCGGTGGAAAACCTCGCGCTGGACGGTGGCGGTCACTTGACCTACCTCGCCCCGACCCGGGTCAACCTGGCGCTGATGGAAGAGCGCTGGCCGGATGTGAAATTCCGTGCGACGCGTGAGCATCATTAAGCGCTGAGCCGTAACACCCAAAGCCCCGATGCGTAAGCCTCGGGGCTTTTTTGTGCCGCCGCGGTCAGGAGCGGGCTTGCTCGCGAAAGCGGCCTTTCATTCAATATTGATATCGACTGACCCGACGCCTTCGCGAGCAAGCCCGCTCCCACATTGGATCATCACTGTTAGTGGGTTTGGGTATAGCCCTTATTCGAAACCAATCTCTTCGCCAACGGCATTTTCTGCTACCCGGTAGCATCCTCTCTGGAGAACCCGGTCAATCGGAACTAAATTTCATTCAGGACCTTTCAGGCATCCATGCATCACCCACAAAGGATGGAATCGGCTATGAGCATTTTTCAACGCATTGTGTTGTTGCTAAAGGTTTTGGTGATGCTGTCCCTCGGCACGTCGGCGGTGGCGTGGGCAGAATGTCAGGACCATGAAAAACAGGCCTTGAACGGGCAAGGCGTGCACAGCGAGCTGATGATCGCTGCGACCGAAGCAGATGATGACGACCCGGACGTCGATGAGGAAGAGGAAGAGGAAGACACGTAAACGTAAATGACGGACAAAAGAAAATCCCTCCTGCCGGACTGATGCGCAATCGAAGCAGAAGGGGTGAGCAGCGCAATCCGTGTGGGAGCGGGCTTGCTCGCGAAAGCGCAATGTCAGGCGACGTCAATGTTGACTGTGCCTCCGCCTTCGCGAGCAAGCCCGCTCCCACATTTATGCCGCGCCGTCGAGAAATTGCTCGGCGTAATGACAAGCCACCTGACGCGTATCGACCAGGCGCAGCAGCGGCTCTTCGGTGGTGCAGCGCTCGGTCGCGTACGGGCAGCGCTTGTGGAAGGCGCAGCCGGACGGCGGGTTCAGCGGGTTGGGCAGTTCGCCGACGATCTTGATTTTCGGTTTGTCCGGGTCCGGGTGGATGGTCGGAGTGGCCGACAACAGCGCCTGGGTGTAGGGGTGCAGAGGACGAGTGTAGATGTCCTCTTTCGGGCCCATTTCCACCGGGCGGCCGAGGTACATCACCATCACGTGATCGGCGACGTGACGCACCACGGCCAGGTTGTGGGAGATGAACACGTAGGCGGTATTGAACTCTTGCTGCAAATCCATGAACAGGTTGAGTACCTGGGCCTGAATCGATACGTCCAGGGCCGAGGTCGGTTCGTCTGCGACCAGCACTTTCGGGTGCAGCATCATCGCGCGGGCCAGGGCAATACGTTGGCGCTGTCCGCCGGAGAACATGTGCGGGTAACGCTGGTAGTGCTCGGGACGCAAGCCCACCTGTTTCATCATCGCCTGGACTTTGTCGCGACGTTCCGCAGCGCTCAGGTTGGTGTTGATCAGCAGCGGCTCTGCCAGTTGATCACCGATCTTCTGCCGTGGGTTCAGCGATGCGTACGGGCTCTGGAACACCATCTGCACGTCTTTGCGCAGCTGCTTGCGTTGAGCCTTGTCGGCGCCGGCGACTTCCTGTCCGGCGATTTTCAAGGAGCCGGAGGAGGGCTCCTCGATCAGTGTCAGGGCGCGAGCCAGGGTGGATTTTCCGCAACCCGATTCGCCCACGACGGCGAGGGTTTTGCCGGCTTCCAGTTCGAACGACACACCGTTAAGGGCGCGCACGGTCGCATGGCCCTTGAACAGGCCACGGGACACTTCGTAGTGACGGGTCAAGTTGCGGGCGGTAAGTACGACGGCCATTACGCCACCTCCTGATTCAGCGGGTAGAAGCAGCGGGCGAGGCTGTTGCTTTTCGGGTCAAGGGTTGGGCGTTGTGCGCGGCAATTGTCCTGCACGTACGGGCAGCGAGGCGACAGCAGGCAGCCTTGCGGGCGGTCGTAACGACCGGGAACGATGCCCGGCAGCGTCGACAGGCGCGCGGCACCCAGGCTGTGTTCCGGAATGGCCTTGAGCAGTGCTTCGCTGTAGGGGTGCGCCGGGATGTCGAACAGTTGTGGCACCTGACCGACTTCCACCGCCTGGCCGGCGTACATCACGCAGACGCGCTGGGCGGTTTCGGCCACGACCGCGAGGTCGTGAGTGATCAGCACCAGGCCCATGTTCTGCTCTTTTTGCAGGGCCAGCAGCAGGTCCATGATCTGCGCCTGAATCGTTACGTCCAGCGCAGTGGTCGGTTCGTCGGCGATCAGCAGTTTCGGTTCGCCGGCAATTGCCATGGCAATCGCCACGCGCTGGCTCATGCCGCCGGACAGTTGATGCGGGTAGGCATCCATACGGCTGGCGGCGCCGGGGATTTCCACTTTTTCCAGCAGTTCGATGGCGCGCTTGCGGGCGTCCTTTCTGGACATTTTCAGGTGCAGGCGCAGCACTTCTTCGATCTGGAAGCCGACGGTGTAGCTCGGGTTCAGCGCGGTCATCGGGTCCTGGAACACCATGGCCAGGTCTTTGCCGACGATTTGCCGACGTTGACGGTTGCTGAGCTTGAGCATGTTCTTGCCGTCGAAATTCAGGGCGTCGGCAGTGACGATCCCCGGATGCTCGATCAGGCCCATCAGCGCCATCATGGTCACGGACTTGCCGGAACCCGATTCGCCGACGATGGCCAGCACTTCACCTTTGTCCACGGAAATGTCGAGACCGTCGACAACCGGAACAGCGTTGGCGTCGCCGAAGCGAACGTTGAGATTCTTGATTTCTAACAGTGACATTGGAATCTCCTCAGGCGGCGTTCTTGAGTTTCGGGTCCAGCGCATCGCGCAGGCCGTCGCCCATCAAGTTGATTGCCAGCACGCTGAGCAAAATGGTCAAACCAGGCAAGCTCACCACCCACCAGGCGCGTTCGATGTAGTCGCGGGCCGAAGCCAGCATGGTGCCCCACTCCGGGGTTGGCGGTTGTACGCCAAGGCCGAGGAAGCCCAATGCCGCGGCATCGAGAATCGCCGAAGAGAAGCTCAAGGTGGCCTGAACGATCAGCGGCGCCATGCAGTTGGGCAGCACGGTGATGAACATCAGGCGCGGCAGACCGGCACCGGCCAGACGCGCGGCGGTCACGTAGTCGCGGTTCAGTTCGCCCATCACCGCGGCGCGGGTCAGACGAACATAGGACGGCAATGAAACCACGGCGATGGCAATAATGGTGTTGATCAGGCCAGGGCCGAGGATGGCGACAATCGCCACGGCCAGCAGCAAGGACGGCAGGGCCAGCATGATGTCCATCAGACGCATGATGGACGGGCCGAGTATGCGCGGGAAGAATCCGGCGAACAGCCCCAGCAGGATCCCCGGAATCAGCGACATGACCACCGACGACAAGCCGATCAGCAAGGACAGGCGCGAACCGTGAATCAAACGCGACAGCAGGTCGCGACCGAGCTCATCGGTACCCAGCAGGAACTGGATCTGCCCGCCTTCCAGCCAGGCGGGCGGCGTCAGCAGGAAGTCGCGGTATTGCTCGCTTGGGTTATGCGGCGCGACCCATGGGGCGAAGATCGCGCAGAAAATCACCAGCAGCATGAACATCAGGCCGGCGACGGCACCTTTGTTCCTGGAAAACGCATGCCAGAATTCTTTGTACGGAGACGGATACAGCAGGCTTTGATCGACTGCTACCGATGTAGTGAGAGTGGTCATGGTCTTGATCTCAGCGCTGATGACGGATGCGTGGGTTGGCAAAGCCGTAGAGGATGTCCACTACGAAGTTGACCAGAATCACCAGGCAGGCGATTAACAGGATACCGTTCTGCACCACGGGATAGTCCCGTGCGCCAATGGCTTCGATCAGCCATTTGCCGATGCCGGGCCAGGAGAAAATGGTTTCGGTCAGGACTGCACCGGCCAGCAACGTGCCGACTTGCAGGCCGACCACGGTCAGGACCGGAATCAGTGCGTTACGCAGGCCGTGAACGAACACTACGCGCGATGGCGACAGGCCTTTGGCGCGGGCGGTACGGATGTAGTCTTCACGCAGCACTTCGAGCATCGACGAACGGGTCATCCGCGCGATGACCGCCAGCGGAATGGTGCCGAGCACGATGGCCGGAAGGATCAGGTGATGCAGGGCATCGAAGAAAGCTCCGACGTCATCGGCCAGCAACGTATCGATCAGCATGAAGCCGGTGCGCGGCTCGATGTCGTAGAGCAGGTCGATCCGCCCGGACACCGGGGTCCAGCCCAGGCTCACCGAGAAGAACATGATCAGGATCAGGCCCCACCAGAAGATCGGCATCGAGTATCCCGCCAGGGAGATGCCCATCACCCCGTGGTCGAACAGGGATCCTCGCTTGAGTGCCGCGATCACCCCGGCCAGAAGGCCCAGGATGCCGGCGAACAACAGGGCGGCCATGGACAGTTCCAGGGTCGCGGGGAATAGAGAGCTGAACTCGGTCCAGACGCTTTCACGGGTACGCAGGGATTCGCCAAGGTCGCCGTGGGCCAGTTTGCCGATGTAATCCAGGTACTGGGCATACAGGGGTTTGTTCAGACCTAGGCGTTCCATTGCCTGAGCATGCATTTCGGGGTCGACTCGACGTTCGCCCATCATGACTTCCACGGGGTCGCCAGGAATCATGCGAATCAACGCGAAAGTCAGCAAGGTGATGCCGAAGAACGTAGGGATCAGTAACCCCAGTCGGCGGGCAATAAAACTAAACATCGTAAGGTGTACCTCATCAGCCGGTTAGGCGTGCCCGGCAGCGCTGGGGTCAGCGATGCCGAGCGTTTCTTATCTACTTCACCTGGGTGGTGGCGAAGTTATTCGTGGTGAGGGGGCTAATGTGATAGCCCTCTACGTTGGCGCGCATTGCAGTGAACATCCGGGTGTGCGCCATGCTGATCCACGGCTGGTCCTGATTGAAAATGGCCTGGGCCTGTTCGTAGAGCGCGGCGCGTTCGGCCGGATCCACTTTGGCCCGTGCCTGGTCGAGCAGTGCCTGGAATTTCTCGTTGCACCAGCGTGCATAGTTTTCGCCGTTTTTGGCGGCCTCACAACTGAGCATAGGCGTCAGGAAGTTATCCGGGTCGCCGTTATCGCCGGCCCATCCAGCAGACACCATATCGTGCTCGCCGTTTTTCGCGCGCTTGAGCATTTCGCCCCATTCCATGACACGAATATCGACCTTGATCCCGACTTTGGCCAGGTCGGCCTGCATCATCTGTGCGCCGAGCATCGGGTTCGGATTGGTCGGGCCACCACCGTTACGGGTGAACAGGGTAAACGTGGTGCCATCCGGCACACCGGCGTCCTTGAGCAGGGCGCGAGCCTTGTCCAGATCCCGCGGCGGGTTGGTCAGTTTGTGGTTGTAGCCCAACAGGGTGTCCGGGTACGGGTTGACCGCCACGGTCGCATTGCCTTTGCCGAACAGCGCGTTGACGTAGGCTTCCTTGTCGAAGGCGATGTCGATGGCTTTGCGCACCCGCACGTCACTCATGTATTTGTGCTGAGTGTTCATCGCGATGTAAGACACGGTCATTGCGTTCAGTTCATCGACCTTCAGCTTGTCGTCTTTCTTGATGCTCGGGATGTCATCCGGTTTTGGATACAGCGCGATCTGGCACTCGTTGGCCTTGAGCTTTTGCAGGCGCACGTTGTTGTCGGTACCGATCGCCAGGATCAAGGCTTCCGCCGGTGGCTTGCCACGGAAGTAGTCAGGGTTGGCCTTGAAGCGAACCTGAGCGTCCTTGGCGTAACGCTGGAAGATGAAGGGGCCGGTGCCGACCGGTTTGTTGTTCAGGTCGCCGGTCTTGTTCGCCTTGAGCAACTGGTCGCCGTACTCGGCGGGGTAGATCGAGGAGAAGGCCATGGCGATGTCGGCCAGGAACGGTGCTTCACGGCGGGTCAGGGTGAATTTGACCGTGTTGTCGTCGACCTTCTCGACACTTTTGAGCAGCTCTTTGAAGCCCATGCTTTCAAAGTACGGGAAGCCCACGCTCGACTTGTTGTGCCAAGGGTGTTTCGGGTCCAGCTGACGCTGGAAGCTCCAGACCACATCGTCGGCATTCATATCGCGGGTCGGCTTGAAGTAATCGGTGGTGTGAAACTTGACGCCTTTGCGCAGGTGGAACGTGTAGATCAGACCGTCGTCGCTGATATCCCAGGATTCGGCCAGTGCCGGGATCACTTCAGTGGTGCCGGGCTTGAAGTCGGCCAGGCGATTGAAGATGGTTTCGGCCACTGCATCGGCTGTGACTGCAGTCGTGTACTGGACTATGTCGAAGCCTTCCGGACTGGCTTCGGTACAGACCACCAAGGGTTTGGCCGAGACGCCGACGGCGACACTCAGCAACGCGGCAGCGATGGCCGCTCGTAGGGGAAGCATTTTCATCTAGAGCCCTCTGCAATCGGTTGAACAGAAAAGCCAGACGGCCGACTCATCATGAGTCAGCCGCAGGCATGCGTTTTACAAAATGTTGAACGGAATGGTGGTCACGAGACGGAACTCGTTGATGCTGCCATCCGCCTGATTTTCGCTGGCACGGTGCGCGGTGTAGGTCGCGCGAATAGCGGTGGCCTTGAGTGGACCGCTCTGCACGGCGTACGAAGCACCGATGCCGTATTCATAGTGGTGTTCGCCATCCTGGGCCTGGATGCCGTCGTAACCCTTGCCTGCCACGCCGCCGTTGCCGGTGTAGTGGGTGCCGTCGATGCCCCAGCCGCGAGCCTGGTAGATGTTGAACTTCAGGCCTGGTACGCCGTATTCGGCCATGTTCAGACCGTAGGCGATCTGGAAGGATTTCTCGTTCGGGCCGTTGAAGTCCGACAGCAGGGAGTTGGCCAGGTAGATGCCGTTGGTTTCGTGCAGGTAGTCGAAGTACTCGTTACCGTTCACTTCCTGATAAGAGAAGGTCAGGCTGTGAGCCTGGTGGGTCAGGCCGAACGACAGGGAGTAGGTGTCGTTGTCGATCTTGCCGATCAGCGCTTTGCCTTCTTCCTGGGTTTTGTAGTAGTTCAGGCCAGTGGTCAGGCTCAGGATCGAGCTGTCGCCCAGCACATGACTGGCGCCGAAGTAGTACTGGTTCCAGATGTCTTCGGCTTGGGTTGCCCACAGGCTGGTGGTCAGGCTGGCAAATGGCGTGTAGGTGATACCGGCTGTGTGAACGTGATCGGTTTCAACAATGCCATTGGCGTATTCGGTGCGGAACTTGCGCTGGCTTTGTTCGGTTCGCGGCGAATTGCGATCGAACGTGCCGAAATCGAAGCTCAGGTTTTCCAGCTCTTCGCTGTGCAGGGTCACACCCTGGAAGCTCGAAGGCAGCGCACGGTTACCGATGACATCGACCATCGGGCTGCTGAAGTTCTGGCGGCCGGCGGTGAGGGTGGTGTTGGACACACGGGCCTTGACGTTGGCCAGGCCCAGCTTGCTCCACTGGCCGACGGCGTCGCCACCTTCTTCGGTCAGGGTACGGTTGTTGCCCGCCCCGGAACGGGTACCCGGTGCGCCGCCGTTGTTGGACGCCAGATCCTTGCGATCACGATCCAGAGCGATGGCGTTGTAGGCCGCCACTTCTGTACTGAAACCCACGGTGCCTTCAGTGAAGCCGGAGTTGTACTTGAGGATGGTGCCCTGAACCCAGTTGATACGACGATCAGTCGGGGTCGATACGCCGTCTTTCTTGTAGCTGAACGTGGCGCCACGTTTCAGTTGCTCATTGGCGTACCAGTTGCGCGTAGTGCCGCTGATCGATTGGCCTTCGACAAAGCCAGTGGCTTCACTCTGAGCACTTTTCTCTTTCACGGTAACCGGCGTAAAAGCCTGGCTCTGGGATTCTGCGTAAGCCGTGGCGGTCACGCTGCTGATGGCCAAGGCCAATAACGCGGTGCTGCTCAGTTTCATGGGTGAAGCTCCTTACTTTCTTTTTTTTAATGCCGGTCTTTTTTGGTGATCCGACTATTTGGTTTAGAACTCATGCAAGCATCGCAAACGTTTGCTATAGGCCGGATTGACGAATTACGGCAATACGCTTGCGTGAGGGCGTAATGCGCCCTCAGCGGTTCTTGGCTAAGCGGTTATTTTTCTATGCTGACACCCGAGAAAACGTTACGACCGAACGGACTCACCTTGAATCCTTCGATTTTGGCGCTCAACGGCTGGTTAACCGTTGAATGGGCGACCGGCGTGATCGGCACCTGCTGCTTGAGGTACTGTTGCGCCTGTTTGTAGAGCACGGTGCGCTGGTCGCGATCGGTCACGACCTTGGCCTGCTTGATCAGCTTGTCGTAAGCCGGGTCGCACCACATGGAGTAGTTGTTGCCGCCAATGGCATCACAGCTGTACAGCGTACCGAGCCAGTTGTCGGGGTCGCCATTGTCACCGGTCCAGCCGATCAGGCTGATGTCGTGTTCGCCGTTCTTGGTGCGCTTGATGTACTCGCCCCATTCGTAGCTGACGATCTTGACCTTGAGGCCGATCTTCGCCCAATCCGCCTGGAGCATTTCGGCCATCAATTTGGCGTTGGGGTTGTACGGACGCTGGACCGGCATGGCCCAGAGGGTGATTTCGGTGCCTTCCTTGACGCCGGCGGCCTTGAGCAGTTCCTTGGCTTTTTCCGGATTGTAGGCGGCGTCTTTAATCGTTTCGTCGTAGGACCACTGGGTCGGTGGCATGGCGTTGACCGCCAGTTGACCGGCGCCTTGATAGACGGCGTTGAGAATGCCTTGCTTGTTCACCGCCATGTCCAGCGCCTGGCGCACTTCGAGCTGGTCGAAAGGCTTGTGCCGCACGTTATAGGCGATGTAACCGAGGTTGAAGCCGGGTTTCTCGATCAGTTGCAGTTTCGGATCATTCTTCAGCGCGGTTACATCGGCCGGGCGCGGGTGCAGGGTGATCTGGCATTCGTTGGCCTTGAGTTTCTGTACACGCACCGAGGCATCGGTGTTGATGGCGAAAATCAGGTTGTCGAGCTTGACCCGGCTCGGGTCCCAGTACTGCTTGTTGCCGCTGTAACGGATGTTGGAATCTTTCTGGTAGCTCTTGAACACGAACGGACCCGTGCCGATCGGCTTCTGGTTGATGTCGCTCGGCTTGCCCGAGGCCAGCAACTGGTCGGCGTATTCGGCGGAAAGGATCGCGGCGAAGCTCATGGCGATGTTCTGGATGAACGCGGCGTCGACGCTGTTGAGCGTCATCACCACGGTCAGCGGCCCGGTCTTCTCGACCTTGGCGATGTTCTTGTTCAGGCTCATCCCGTTGAAATACGGGAACTCGGTGGGATAAGCCTTGCGGAAGGGCTGCTGCGGATCGAGCATGCGATTGAAGGTGAACAGCACGTCATCGGCGTTAAAATCGCGGGTTGGCGTGAAGTACTTGGTTGTATGAAATTTCACCCCATCGCGCAGGTGAAAGGTGTACTTGAGGCCGTCCTCGGAAATATCCCAACTCGTTGCCAAGCCCGGTACGACGTTGGTGGCGCCTTTTTCAAACTCTGCCAATCGGTTGTACAGCGGTTCGGCGGCGTCGTTATCGGTCGCCGTGGTGTATTGCGCGGTGTCGAAACCGGCGGGGCTGCCTTCGGAGCAGAACACCAGGCTGTTATTGGCGGCCTGGCTGATGGAAGTGACGGCCAGCAGGCCGGTGCCCAGCAATGCGGATAAAACCAAGGTATGGCGCATGACGCTCCCTCTTTTTGTAGTGTTATTCAATGCGCCGCGATTCCGTCCGGGACGTTGTGGCTGCATTGAGCTCAAACCAATACGGGCAGCAAACCGATAGCCCACACAGTCACTGGTCAGAACCCGACGGTAGGGACCGTGGATCTGGCAGTAAATGCGTTGAGTCCTAAAAACTCGTAGGAAAAGTCAACACGTCCTATGCCCTGCTGTACCAAGCAGTGGATTTGGACGTAGGAAAATTCCTGGCTTCTCGGCAGAAAAAAGCAGCGGTGACGCTGAAAACGTCGCCGCTGCCTTTTCTTATTTGCTGACGCTGACGCCGTAGAAGGAGTTCAAGCCAAACGGGCTGATCTTGAAGTCCTGCACGTTGTCGCGCATGGGTTGGAACACCGTCGAGTGAGCGATAGGTGTCATTGGAACGGCGTCTTTGAGGACGTGTTGCGCCTGCTTGTACAGTTCGGTGCGCTTGGCCTGATCGGTCGTGCGCTTGGCTTCTTTAACGATGCCGTCGAATTTCTTGTCGCACCATTTGGAGAAGTTGTTGCCCTGCAGCGAATCGCAACCGAACAGCACGTTGAGCCAGTTGTCCGGGTCACCGTTGTCGCCGCTCCAGCCGATGATCATCGCCTGGTTTTCGCCGCCCTTGGAACGCTTGATGTATTCGCCCCATTCGTAGCTGGTGATCTTGACGTTCAGGCCGATCTTCTTCCAGTCGGACTGCAGCATTTCAGCCATCAGCTTGGCGTTCGGGTTGTACGGACGCTGTACCGGCATCGCCCACAGAACGATTTCGGTGCCTTCCTTGACGCCGGCTTCCTTGAGCAGCTCTTTGGCTTTCTCAGGGTTGTACGGCGCATCCTTGATGGTGGTGTCGTAGGACCATTGAGTCGGCGGCATGGCGTTGACGGCCAGTTGACCCGCGCCCTGATAAACCGAGTCGATGATCTGCGGCTTGTTGACTGCCATGTCCAGCGCCTGACGAACTCGCAGGTCGGCCAGCGGGTTCGGCTCGTTGCTGCCCTTGACCTTGTCCATCACGTTGTAGGCGATGTAACCCAGATTGAAACCGGCCTGGTCAGGTACTTTCAGGGTCTTGTCTTCCTTCAGCGCCTTCAGGTCAGCCGGACGCGGGAACAGAGTGATCTGGCACTCGTTCTTTTTCAGCTTCTGAATACGTACCGACGGGTCGGTGGTGATGGCGAAGATCAGGTTGTCGATCTTCACGTCATCAGGCTTCCAGTAATCCTTGTTCCCGGTGTAGCGGATGTTGGAGTCTTTCTGGTAGCTCTTGAACACGAACGGGCCAGTACCGACCGGCTTCTGGTTGATATCGGCAGGCTTGCCTTCCTTGAGCAGCTGGGCAGCGTACTCGGCGGACTGGATCGAGGCGAAACTCATGGCCATGTTCTGGATGAACGCGGCATCAACTTCTTTGAGGGTGAACTTGACGGTGTGGTCGTCGACTTTATCGATCTTGGTGATGTTGGTGTCCATCCCCATGTCGGTGAAGTACGGGAATTCGGTCGGGTACGCTTTGCGGAACGGGTCATCCTTGTTAATCATGCGATTAAAGGTGAACAGGACGTCGTCAGCGCTGAACTCGCGAGTTGGCTTGAAGTACGGGGTGGTGTGGAACTTGACGCCTTCACGCAAATGGAAGGTGTAAGTCAGGCCGTCATCGGAAATGTCCCACTTGGTCGCCAGGCCAGGAACAACGGCGGTGCCGCCGCGCTCGAACTGGGTCAGACGGTTGAACATGGTTTCGGCAGAGGCGTCGAAGTCGGTTCCGGTGGTGTACTGACCAGGGTCAAAACCGGCCGGGCTCCCTTCGGAGCAAAACACCAGGTTAGTCGCCGCGACGGCGAAAGGTGCGCTGGCTAATAAGCTTGCGCCGACTAAAAACGGAATGACCGCGTGTTTAAGCATGTTGGCCTCATGATTTGTTGTCATTTTTGATTGTGAGGTACGACCTCGTGAGTCGTTCCTGCGGATACTTATGCAGGGGCCATACCCAATGCAAGATCTCGAATGGCCACAAACCTTAAACAGTGGTACGAACGTACCTTAATGTCGCATATGTATAAATACTGAGGTATTTGACCGTTTGCGCAGGTTTTTTACGGTGCAAATCGCGCACCGACAAAGGGCAACCGGGGCGACTGATGCACCCGGTTGGCGCTCGGTGTTACTTATTTATACCCACCCCATAGAAAGGAGTGAGGCCGAACGGGCTGATCTTGAAGTCGGTGACTTCATTGCGCAGTGGCTGAAATACCGTCCCCAGTTCGGTGTGATAGGTACTTGTTGCTTAAGGATTTGCTGTGTCTGTTGGTACAGATTGACCCGCTGCTGTTTGTCAGTGGACACTTTGACTCGCAACGAGTGGCGAGGGGAGCACACCGTTCCACTGTAGGAGCGGCTTGCCCGCAAAGGCGGCAGATCAGCCAGCACAAATCCCTAGGCAGGAACTTGAAATCCACATGGAAGATCTGGAATGACTCGAATTGTTGAAATCCTGATGTACACCTTGAAACCGGGATCAGGATTGGATTTCCATCGAATAATGCGGGAAGTAAGCGTTCCGCTTCACTTAAAGGCTGGGGTGGATGTTGTTTCTTATGGCGGCTCTTTGCATGACGATGACAGTTATCACTTGATTCGCTCCTACGAGAGCGAGAACCATCGCCAAGCCTCTCAGGCGCTTTTTTACTCAAGCACTGACTGGAAGCATGGTCCGAGAGCAGACATCATCAGTCGGATTGAGGTAAGTACAACGACAGTTATGGCGCTCACTCAAGAGGCGATCGATGCCATCAGAGCTTCCCATAGATCTATTCAGAGCTGATGCTCAATCAGCATTCACCGGGTTTTGTCGGTGAGTCGTGCGTTGGATAAGGTCGAACCGCAGGGGTAAGCAGGCGTTCAGTCAGTTTGACCGCGTTATCGTTCTTCGCGGGCAAGCCTCGCTCGTAGGAGCGAGGCTTGCCCGCGAAGGCGGCGGATCAGTCACTACAAAACTGACCAACCCGTTACTGCATCAAGGCATCAACACTTCAATCGCCCCATCCGCCGTCATGCTGACCTGGCTGGTCCCTGCTTCAACCTCGGGCGTCACTGGCGCTGAATCCATGGCTGCGGATTTCATCATCATCGGCCCGCGCATGTACGGTTGTGGATAACCGTTGCTGTTGAGGTTCAGGTTGACGATTTTGTAGCTCTTGCCGCCCAGGGCGTCGGTGGCCAGTTGGGCGCGGGACTTGAAGGCGGTCACGGCTTCTTTGAGCAGGGCGTCTTCGCTGGCCTTGCGGGTTGGGGTGGCGATGGCGAAATCCATGCCGCCCATTTTCAGGTCAGTGAGCAGTTCGCCGGTGAGTTTGGACAGGGCGGCGAAGTCGGAGCTTTCCAGGCGCAGTTCGGCGCGTTCACGCCAGCCGGTGATTTTCTGGCCTTTGGTGTCGTAGATCGGGTAGCTGTTGCGGCTGCCCTGACGCAGGGTGATGTCTTTGACTTGTTTGGCCTGGGCCAGTGCTTTATTCATGGTGGTGCTGACGTCGGCGGCGAGTTTGGCCGGGTCGGTGTTTTGCTCTTCGGTGTAGAGGGTCACGATCATCAGGTCGCGGGCCACTTCCTGGCTGACTTCGGCGCGCAGGGAGATCTGGTTGTAATGCAGCTCGTCGACGGCCAGGGCCGGGAGGCTGGCGACGGTGCCAACGCTTAAGGCAAGAAGGGCGGCGCTGCGGCGCAATGTGTGCATGAAAAGCTCCTTGGACGGTGCGCAGGGGTTAAGGTCCGACCTGCGTGAAACCATCAGACTCTAGCTTCAATGGTCCGGTTCGCACAGTTACAACTTCTATACAGATGGAAGACTGGTGAGCGCGTTGCGGCCATTCGCGGGCAAGCCTTAATGCCAGTCAGTTAAGGCTCGGAACACTGTAGGAGCGAGCTTGCTCGCGAAAGCGGTATATCAGGCGACATCAATATTGATTGTACTGCCGTCTTCGCGAGCAAGCTGATCTGGCCTAATAATTCCGGACACCTCTTAAGGGCGATATGATTTTGCCAATTTGGAGGTTCCATGAAAGAAAGAAGAGTCTTTTCCCGCGAGTTCAAACATCGTGCAGCCAGCATGGTGATTG
>NZ_JAKLSP010000022.1:0-134200 GCF_022014505.1 Pseudomonas sp. PGPR40
CCGATTCAAGACGCTGGAACATCCCTTCGATACTCCAGCGACGACGGTATAAATCGGCGATTTGCTCAGCGCTGATGGTGTCGGGCAAGTTGCTCCAGAACCACATCACGCAGTCGCCTGATTCGGTCGGTGTTTGCAGGCTCAGTTCAACTCGGCGCCAGCGGTGGCCGCCTTTGAGTTCGATAATTTGTTCGCGTACTGTCCCGGCCTCGACAGGCACCGGTGCTTGCCAATCGCTTTCCCGAATCAGCCGTGGATGCTTGCTTTGCTGGCGAATAATGAACGAAGCCCCCGTTTCCTCGCAGGCCTGCATGACGGGCAGCGTGCAATAAAGCCGATCGGCCATCCACAGCTGTCCCGCACTGGCGCGGGCTAACAACGGCAGCACGCTGACGCGCTCACTGGCGTAGGCATCCTCGCAAGGCTGCAAGTCAACGATCTGATCCAGGTCAGGATCGTAAACCACAACCGAAAACCCCGGCCGAGCTGCACCTCGTTCGCGCCGCAAAGCCCCCAGGCGTTTTTCGGTAGACGGCAGGTGATTGCCGTCAACAATGCGCAACTGCCAGCCGGGCAAAATGGCTGAACAGCCCAACTCTTTTATCGTCGGCGCCAGGCGCTCTGCGCTACCGGTGACCAAGGCTCGCAGCAATGCCGGTTCGGTGCGGCTGACCTTGTCATAGAGCGCCGCCAAGGTAACCGGTAGAGCATCCATCTGGCGCGCAGCGGCATGTAAGGACGGGCGCAGGCCCAATGAAACAAGGGACATCAGCTCAACGATGGTCGAAAACAAAAGCTCACGCGGGTACTGGCGTTGACGATGCTCTTCAAACACCTGATCAACCCACTCAGCAGGAATGGCGTGCTCCAGTGCCAACTTGACCATGACACTGGCCGGTGCCTTTTTTTCAAACCGCGCTAGAACTTCTGCCCACATCGTTTTCGTCACCCTGACTGGAGTTTTGGGGGAGTTTAAACGAAGACCTTGAAAGGGCTGGCCGTAAGGGCGGAACCCTAAGCCGCCGTTACCGCAGAAATGGATATGTACTGAGCCGCGAGCCAGCGCCCACAATTGAACGATATGGATTACCCCGCCGCCAACCCCTTCCCCGCCCGCTCCAGATTGCGCCACAGCCAGACAGGCAGAACATCAGGGTCAAGACTGTCGATCAGGTTCTTCAGCGCCAGCCCCAGTTCGGTATCCCCCTCAATCACCAAACGCCGACGAAAAAACAGCGTATCCGGATCCTCCTGACGGCTCGCCAACAGTAAAAACTCCCGCCAGTTACCACTGATCATCACATGCGCCGTAGCGTGCTCAGCAATCCGCAACCCTTTACCACTGATCGTCAAATACCAGGACAACCCCAGATCCGGAATCCGCAGACACAACCAACGCCCACGCAAAACCTCAAACTCGCCATCACACAACGGCCCGGCGAGGCAACGATTCAGCGCTTGCTGCAACGCCAGGCGCTGCACGGCAAAAGGCACCCGGCGCACTAGCGGCAATATCCGGTCGGCACCTTTCAACAGCCACTTTTTTCGATTCAACACAGGCCGACCTCCTCAACACGCAGCATGCCGGCCTGGCCATGCCAATAACCATTGCACCCTTCGACGAACACCGGCGGTGTCTCGCCCAGACGAACCCGTTGATAGGCCGCCACCACTTCGGCCATGCCCTGAGCACGAGGACTCAAGCGCAACAGATCGGCACCGCAGGCCACCAGCCCGGAATAATCGGCCAACAGATTGGTCACCTCGGCCGACATCGTTTGAATACCGTTGATGGTGAACAGCGCCTGCCCTTCCTGACTGGTCAGCGCCAAGCCGTCGGGGTAGTTGATGCAGCAAAACTGGCAGTCGTCCTTGGGCCGGTTTTCCGCCCGAGCCGTAAAGCAGCGTGCGGAGTAGGCCAACGGCAAATGCCCATAGGCGAAGATTTCAACTTCCGGCACTGCATGGCCCAGTTCGCGCACCTGCCCGATCACATCACCAATCAGCGCCGCCGAACATTCCACGGGCGGCACCCAGCGGGTCATTCCGCTGTCGAGCAATTGCGCCAATGAGTGACCGTTGTACAGATTGAGGGCCGGGCCGCCCACGAATGGCAACTTGCGCTCGGCCAAAAACTGCACCGCGCCCATGTCGTTGGCTTCCACCAGCAATTGGCCGTTATCGCATAGCCGGCGCAGGCTGGAGAGTTCGGACGCCGCTTCAATCAGCGTCAGGCTGGAAAGAACCAACTGCGCCTGACTGCACTCCTGCAACTCACGGCCCAAACCCAGCCATTGATCCAGTGAAAAGGCCCGACGTTTCGAGCACACGGTTTCCCCCAGGTAAATCACATCCAGGGGCAAGGCCGACATCTCGGCGTAAAAGTTGCTGAGTTGCTCTTTGTCCCAATAAAACAGGACCGGTCCCAGGCTGAGTTTCATGTCGAACCCCTCATTGCCATGATCGATGATAAGCACCCAGGGTGGTCTGGCTGCCTTCGGACAAACCGGCCAGCACCTGACGCCATTCCTCCTTGACCCGAAAACTGCCCGGTGTGCCACGATGGGCATCCAGTGCCGCGCGCCAGACACGGGTGACTTGTTCGACATAGGCCGGGCTGCGTTGGCGGCCCTCGATTTTCACCGCTTCGACGCCGATGGCCGTCAGTTCCGGCAGCAAGTCCAGGGTGTCGAGACTGGTGGGTTCTTCCAGCGCATGGAAGCGCTTGCCGCCGACCAGGAAGCGGCCCTTGCACAAGGTCGGGTAACCGGCTGGCTCGTCAGGGGTGTAGCGATCGATCAGCACTTCGCTGAGGCGCGCGCTCAAGCCTTCGGCGTCCTCGCTCCAGCGCACGGCCTTGGCCGGCGAACAGACACCGCACAGGTTCGGCGACTCGCCGGTAATGTATGAAGACAGATGGCAACGCCCTTCAGCCATGATGCACAAGCTGCCGAAACCAAACACTTCGATGGGCACCGGACTGCTGGCGGCGACCTGACGTACCTGCGCCAACGACAACACCCTCGGCAGCACCGCACGTCGAATGCCGTAGCGCTGCGCATAAAACTCCAGCGCCGCGGCATGGGTCGCCGAGCCCTGGACCGACAGGTGCAACGCCAGTTGCGGGTGACGCTGACTGGCGTAGTTGAGCACCCCAGGGTCGGCGGCGATCAGCGCATCGACACCGAAATCGGCGGCACGATCCACCGCCCGTTGCCAGCGCTCCCACCCCTTGGGTTGTGGGTACGTGTTGACCGCGACGTAGAGTTTGCGTTGATGCTGGCGAATGTGGGCAACGGCGGCGTCGAACTGTTTGTCGTCCATGTTCAGCCCCGCGAAGTGCCGGGCGTTGGTGTCATCGCGAAAGCCGACATAGACGGCATCGGCGCCTTGGCGCACCGCCGCTTTAAGCGCAGGCAGATTCCCTGCCGGGCAGACCAGTTGCATGGGTAATCCTCATGAAATTACGCGTCCGGAGCATCGCCCGGCGTCTGTGGCGCACCGTTCGAAAAAGGCGCTGCCAGTCTAGTCAAACCGGCAGGCACGGCCTTGACGGCAATCAATTGCCATCATTGCATCAGGTCGGCGAAGGACAGGAACATCACGTTGTCGTGCTTGAGCACTGGCTGCTCGCACTCGATCACCGCCAGCCCGTCGGCCCAGCACGCGGCGGTCAACATGGCCGAGCTTTGCTGAGGGTGCAATTCCACGCTCAACTGGCCGTCGGCGCCGGGCGTCAATCTGGCCCGCAGGTACTGCCGACGCTTGTTACGCTGCAACCAGTCGAACCCGGCGGGCACGGCCAACGGCACCGGCAGTACGTCAGTCACGCCTTGGGCCCTGAGCAGGAACGGACGCACCACCACCAACGCGGTGATCAGCGCCGCCGAAGGATTTCCCGGCATGCCGATCCACGGTTTGCCGGCCACTTCGCCAAAGGCCAGTGGCTTGCCCGGCTGGATGGCCAGCCGCCAGAAATCGACGTTGCCCAGTTCCTCGATCGCCTGTTTGAGGTGATCTTCCTCGCCCACCGACACGCCACCGGAACTCAACAGCAAGTCGCATTCCGAAGACGCCAGGCTCAAGGCATGCCGGCTGGCAGCCAACTCATCGACCATGACGCCATAGTCGTGAACCTCGACGCCCCAGCCGCGCAACAACGCGGCGAGGCAATACCGGTTGCTGTTGTAAATCTGCCCCGGCGCCAAAGGATCGCCCGGCTCACGCAGTTCATTGCCGCTGCTGAGCAGGCACACCTGCAACGGCCGATAGACCTCGACCCGCGCAATACCAGCACCGGCCAACAATCCCAGTTCTTGTGCGCGCAGGCGTTTGCCGGCCTTGAGCAACAGATCCCCGCGGCGAACTTCCTCACCCTCCTTGCGCACATGATCACCAACGGATACGGGCGAGAACCAGACGCGCTCGCCCTCGACCCGACAGCGCTCTTGCGGCACCACGGTATCGGCACCCGGTGGCAATGGCGCGCCGGTAAAGATCTGCACCGTTTGCTGCGCGAGCAAGGGCGAACCCGCTTGATCTCCCGCCGCAATGCGCCCGCCAATCGATAAACAGTCACCCGCCTGGGGCAGGTCAGCCGCCCTGAGGGCATAACCGTCCATGGCGCTGTTGTCCCAGGCCGGCAGGTTCACCGGGGAATGAATGTCCGCCGCCAGCACCCGCCCCATGGCTTGATCCAGACGAACCATTTGCGCCAGGGGCGGCGGCGGTGCGTGGTCCAGCAGACGGCTGATGGCCTCGTCCACCGGCATCAGGTTGCCGATGTCGCACACCCGCCCGGTCATGAGCGGGTCCCGCAGGCGTCGATGACCCGCTGCGCTTGCGGTTTCAAATGCGGGGCGAAATTGCACGGGCCGGTGCGACTGTCCAGTTGTTCGAGCAGAATCTTGTTCCAGGCCGTCCGGCAGGCACCCGGCGAGCCTGGAACGCAACACACCAGCACGCCGTTACTCATGCCGGCCAGTGCCCGGGACTGCAGGCTGGACATGCCGATTTCCTCCAGAGACACCTGGCGAAACAGTTCGCCGAAGCCTTCCACATGTTTGTCCAGCAGCGGCAGCACCGCTTGTGGTGTGTTGTCGCGAGCGGTGAAACCAGTGCCGCCGGTCATCAACACCACTTGCACTTTGGGGTCGGCGATCCACCGGGAAACGGTGGCGCGGACCTGATAAATGTCGTCCTTGACCAGATCGCGATCGATCAACACATGCCCGGCCGTTTGCAGCAAGTCCGTCAGGGTCTGTCCCGAAGTGTCGGTGTCAAAGGTGCGCGTATCGCTGATGGTCAGTACGGCGATGTTCAGGGGTTCAAACGTGCGTTGCGCCAGATGGGCCATATCCAGGTCTTCCCGTGAATGAGGGTATAGGACAAAGCCTGAACTGGAATGCCCGGTGAGCCTATTCCTCCAAGGAGGTACCTCGTCGGGGACATGGAGAGAATGTGCCGGGCACAAAACCTGTGGGAGCGGGCTTGCTCGCGAATGCGGTATGTCAAACAACATTAATGTCGACTGACACACCGCATTCGCGAGCAAGCCCGCTCCCACACTGTCCTCCATCGCTACAGGTCCTGCGCAATGGGGCTTAAGGCGCCAACCGGCTTCGTTTCCACAGACCATCGCGCAAACGGTAATCGACACGATCATGCAAGCGGTCAGCCCGCCCCTGCCAGAACTCCAGACGTTCAGGGCGCAGGCAGTAGCCACCCCAATGCTCGGGGCGCGACACGGTCTGGCCAACGAAGCGCTTGATGGTTTCAGCCAGCATCGATTCCAGCGCTGCACGACTGGCCAGCGGGCGGCTTTGCGGTGAAGCCCAGGCCCCCAGACGACTGGCCATGGAACGAGAATCGAAGTACTCATCCGACAACGCCGGATCGAGCCTGGACACCTGCCCTTCGATACGCACCTGACGCTCCAGCCCCGGCCAGAAGAACGTCATGGCGGCATAGGGATTGGCGGCCAGTTGCTGACCCTTATCGCTCTGGTAATTACCAAAGAACGTAAACCCTTCATCGCTCAACCCCTTGAGCAGCAGAACCCGACAATGCGGCCGTCCTTCAGGGTCGACCGTCGCCAGCACCATGCTATTGGCCTCGACAGGTGCGCACTCGGTGTCGCGGGCCTGTTGCAGCCACTGCCGGAACATCGCCAGCGGATCGTCCAGTGCAGCCTCATCTTGCAGGCCATTAAGGGTGTAGTTACGGCGCATTTGAGCCAAAGAAAGCGGCATGACGGTGATCTCCGGAAGGTTTTACGCAGTGTGCGAGGCACTGCGCAAAGCCACCTTGACCGCCATCAACACTGTCGCCTACTTGAGACGCAGACGCCGCGCCAGTTTGTGCAGGTTGCTGGGGTCGACTTCCAGGATTCGTGCGGCGCTGGCCCAGTTTTCCCCGGACAGGCTCAGGGCCTCGAGGATTTTCTTGCGCTGGTAATCGTCGACGGCTTCGCCCAAGGGCTGGAACGGCAGATCAGCCGTAACGTCCGGGGATGGCTCGATCGCCGATCCCGGGGCCGTCATCGCGCTGTCGAGATCGAGAATCTCAGGCTCCAGCGTCATGATCAACGCGCGACTCGTCCCACGACTGAGCTGCTTCAACGCAGCCCGACTGATCACGTGTTCCAATTCGCGCACATTGCCCGGCCAGGTATAAAGCAGCAGCGCGCGTTCGGCCGCCGGCGACAGGCGCAAACCACGCAGGCCGAGCCGCGCCCGATTGAGTTCAAGGAAACGCCCGGCCAGCATCAACACATCGTTACCGCGCTCACGCAGTGGCGGAATCGGCACCGGATACACCGAGAGCCGGTGATACAGATCGGCGCGAAACAAGCCGTCGCGGATGCTGTCCGGCAGGTGCCGGTTGGTGGCGGCGATGATTCGCACATCAACATGCAACGGCTTGTCAGCGCCGAGGCGCTGGATCTCGCCGTTCTGCAGGGTGCGCAGCAACTTCGCTTGCACGCTCAACGGCAACTCCCCGACCTCATCGAGAAACAGCGTGCCACCGTTGGCGGCATCGAAGCGTCCGGCGCGGTCACTGGTGGCGCCGGAAAACGCACCTTTGACATGCCCGAACAACTCACTCTCTGCCAGCGACTCCGGCAAGGCGGCGCAGTTAACGTGTATCAGCGGCTTGTGATGGCGCCTTGAAAGGCGATGCAAGCGCCGGGCGAACAGCTCTTTGCCGACACCGGTCTCGCCCAACAGCAATACCGGCAGATCGGAGTCGGCCAGTACATCCAGTTCATTGAGCAACTGATGCAACACCTCACTCTGCCCAAGGATCTCGCCCTCCTCGACGGGCATGCGCAAGTCTTGGGGATCGCTGCGGGACAGGCGCAAGCTGCGGTTTTCCTGCTCCAGGCGGGTGACCCGCACGGCGGCTTCGATCTGCAAGGTGCAGCGCTTGAGCTCTTCCCGCGCGCGGCTGTCAAAAGTCCCGGCGTGCAGCGCATCGAGGGTGATCGCGCCCCAGATCCGCCCTTCGACATACAGGCTCACACCCATGCAGTCATGCACCGGCAGCGGTTCGCCGATGTGGTTGTCGAGCAAGCCGTCGTAGGGGTCAGGCAGGCGGCTGTCGGGCTCGAACCAAGTCGGCTCGCGCGACGCCATGATTGCCGCCAGCCGAGGATGCTGGGCGATGACGAACCGGCGCCCCAACGCTTCATGAACCAGCCCCACCGTCGCAACGGGCCTGAGGCTGTCGTCATCCAGACGCAGCAAGCCCACGGCGCCACTGTTAAAGTATTCGCGCAAGGTCTGGACCAGTCGTTGCAACCGTACGGCATTGGGCAACTCGACGATCAGGTCGGCTGCCAGGCTTTCTCGCAGCATGGTAGTAATCACCCTCTATGGTTGGATTCACCCTAAAGCGTCAGGGTGCCTATCACCACAACTAAAAAATAATCGATGTTTTTCAATCACTTAAATATGGCATGCCGGATGCAATGAGCTTGGGGAACCGTTGAAACCCAAACAAGGAACCCTGATGAGCCAGACCCTATTGGAACAAAGCCTCGGCCAACTGGCCTGCGACATTCCCGGTGCCACCCGGATCTTTCACACCTTCAAACTGGACTTCTGTTGCGGCGGGCAAAAAAGCCTGCGTGAAGCGGCCCTTGGCAAAAACCTCGATCCGGTCCTCATTGCCGACGCCCTGCAGATTCTGCAAGACGCCGGCGAAACCCAGCACGACTGGCGCAACGAACCGTCGGAACTGCTGATCGCCCACCTGCTGACGCGCTACCACGCCCGCCACCGCGAGCAACTGCCGGAACTGATCCGTCTGGCCCGCCGCGTCGAGCAGGTTCATGGTGCGCGCAGCAGCTGCCCCAACGGCCTGGCCGATCTCCTGACCGACATGCAGCAAGAACTCGAAGGCCACATGCTTAAGGAGGAACAAGTGCTGTTCCCGATGCTGCAACAAGGCATCGGTGCTCAAGCGGCTCCGCCGATCCAGGTGCTGCGCTTCGAACATGATCAACATGGCGAAGCACTGGAGAAGATGCTCGCCCTGACCAATCACATCATCCCGCCTGCCGATGCCTGTAACACCTGGCGTGCCCTCTATCGCGGGCTGCTGGAATTCAAGGATGACCTGATGCAACACATTCATCTGGAAAACAACGTGCTGTTCATCAACGCCCTGAACCCTCGTCACTGATCGATCACCTGTCACACCCAACCCGCGCCAGCCCACCGGTTGACGCGGGTTGGGTTTATCCGGGAGTGCTTGTGATCAACCGTGCCAATAGAACATCGCCTTGGCCAGGATCACAATCAACACCATGTGCCCAAGGATGCTGCGGCGAATCCAGCTGGCGCGAGTCGCGGTCAGGCGCGCGTGGGTCAGCCAATAGGCCAACAGCAAGTAATGGCCGATGATGCTCAGGGCCAACAGGATTTTCAGGCTCAGCAACGTACCAAAACTGCTGGCCAGCGGCTGACTCAATGCGCCCCGGTACTGCCACGCCAAACCGATGCCGGCGCCATACAACAGCAACACCACGCCGTGCAGAACCTTACGCGAACGCAGTGCAATCGCCTGATCCGCCGTCGCTTGCGCAGTATCCGTCAACGGCTGGCGCGCGCGATGCCAGATGACCACCTCGAAAAACAGCGTGCCTATGAAGGCAATCGCTGCCAGCAAATGCGTGACCAGTAAAAAGGGGTACATCAGCGCCAGCCTCTGTCAGTTCGCGTGCTCATCCCGGATGACCGTCAACCCGGGCCCGCAGCAGCATCGGCCCATAACGCCAGGCATACAGCGCAAACGCCAGCGCCCAGCACAGACCGGCAAGCCACAATGCCGGCAAGGGAAAGAACTCGATCAACACGACCCGGCTCAGGCACGCCAGGTTGAGCAAGATGAACGCCAGGGTCATGCCCGACGGCGGTTCCAATGCGCGGCCGGTGTGGCCCAGGCTGACGCGCGCGATCATCGCCAGAACCAGACCGCCCATGGCCCCGATGGTCAGGCAATGCACTGCCAGACTCGGATTGATCGGTACACCGAAATGCCACAGCGCCATCCCGAGACACGCCACCGCCAACCAGCCATAAGCCAAGTGCAGCGACCACAGCAACGGCACGCTCCAGAGTGTCCGGTCATGCCAGCGCACCAGTCGCACCAGATGCCCCGCCGCCAGCACCGCGAACAGCAGGCCCACCCAGACATTGGGGTTGAGCGCAGGTCCTGCGGCATACAACAGCGCCACCAGCGGCGAGCCCACTAACAGCAATCGATCCAGCCAGGGCCAGGCGGCAACGCCTTCCACCCGACCAAGGCCACGCTGAGTGAAGAACGGAATCACCCGCCCGCCAATCAACCCCATCATCGCCGCCACCAGCCAGATACCGGTCAGCACGCCCTGGCGCTGCCAGCCTTCATGCCCCTCGACCAGACCGTACAGGGACAACCCGTCGGCCACGGCCAACAACAGCAGAACCACCACAATCGGGTAGTTACGTTTCTGCCGCACCTTCCACAAGGTGAAGCCCATGAGCACCGCCACCGCCAACGGGAACGCCATTTCCAGCACCGCGAGCAACGGCCACGGCACATTGGCCAACCAGGCCACTCGCGCCAATAACCACAGCAACGCCAGAGCGGCCAACGGTTTGCCGCTGAGGCCGGGGCGACCGGTCCAGGTCTGCACGGCCGTCAGCAGAAAGCCCGCGATAATCGCCAAGCCGAACCCGAACAGCAATTCATGCCGATGCCAGCCCAGCCAACCGCCTGCCGGCTGCCAGTCGGATATCGAACCACCAAAAGCCGCCAGCCACAGCGGAATGGCCAGCACCGCCAACAGGCAGCCGGCGAGGAAAAACGGCCGAAAGGCCAGCCGTAACAGCGGTGCGATTGCCATCGCTTTACGGCGGTCAAGCACTTGCATAAAGCCACTCCTCTACCTGTTTGCCGACCTGGCGCCAACCCGCACGCGCCGAGGTAAATCCAGGAGGCAATCATCGGGTATTCCCGATTCATTGCCTTTGTCGCAGATCAAGTGTGCAAGGGGCGTGCCCCGATGCCGAGCGCGCGCCCTTTGTGGCGAGGGAGCTTGCTCCCGCTCGGGTGCGCAGCAGCCGTAAACCGGCTGATGCGTAGTATCTGAAGAATTGCGATGGCCAGTATTGGGAGTGCTTCGCACTCCAGCGGGAGCAAACTCCCTCGCCACAAGGTATTCCCGACCAGGGTTTAAATGACCCTTTGATGGTCATTTAAACCCTAAACATCACGGTATTTTTTACCCTGATCGCTGACACCCCCAATAAACAAGGCCCTCCAAGCCTGGCCCGCGTCTTGCTCTGCATGGGCAACCTTTCATAAATCCTGGATCCCTCTCGATTACCCGGAGTCGTCATGAAAAAAGTCATCCAGCCACTGGCCTGGTTTGTTGTGTTGACCTCAATCCTGGCCCTGGCCAGCGGCGTGTCTCTAGGTCTCGTCTGACCTGATCCCCTTCTCTATCTTCAGGATGAATTCTCATGGTGCTTCATCGCGTCCATCACCAGATTCTGCGCAGTCATCACTTGTTCGAGCCGTTGAACGAAGAACAGCTGGATGAACTGATGAGTACCAGCCACTTGCTGAGCATCGACAAGGGCGAGCCGTTGTTCCGTCAGGGTGAGCCGGCCGATTCGTTCTATTTCATCATTGCCGGCGCGGTGAAAATCTACCGGCTGACACCCGATGGGCAGGAGAAAGTGTTTGAGGTCATCAGCGATCGGCAAACCTTCGCCGAGGCGATGATGCTGATGGACACCCCGAACTATGTGGCCTCGGCCGAAGCCATCTGCCCCACCCAGCTCTACCGGATATCCAACAGCACCTACATGCACCTGCTGCAGAGCAACAGCCGGCTGACTTTTGCGCTGCTGGGCAAGCTCTGTGTTCGCTTGCATCAACGGGTCAACGAAATCGAAACCCTGTCGCTGAAAAACGCCACCCACCGGGTCGTGCGTTATCTGCTGACGCAACTGGTGCGCCAGCAAACCATTGACAGCCAATTCGAATTGCCGATGGCCAAGCAACTGATTGCCGGGCATCTGTCGATCCAGCCAGAAACCTTTTCGCGAATCATCCGCCGCTTGATCGATGAAAACATCATCACTCAGGACGGCCGTCAGATCGCCATTCTTGATCGTCTGCGCCTGGAACAGTTCGAGTGAGCGCCATGCCCGTCTGCCTGTATTGCCAACATGCCAACCCACCACAAAAAGTCGAATGCCGCCAATGCGGCATGCCCCTGCCGGCACTGGCGTCACATGCAGCGCAACGTCGGTTGCGCCGATTCAAGTGGTTTTGCGTTGGCCTGACGGTCTTTTGCGTGGTGATGTTTTTCTGGTTGCCGCGCAGCATCAACTGATGCTGCATATTCAAACCCTGATGCCAGTCAGTTAAGGTGCAAAACCCGGGCTCAAGGTTGAGTCAGCTGCCGGTACAACTGCGGTAAGCGCAGAGGTAACTGCTCAGGCTGACGGATCAAGGTGTAGCCATTGGCGCCGAACATGTACGGCAGGTAATCCCCGGCCTCGCGATCGATCGTGATACAGAACGGCGTCAGCCCCTGACGCCGCGCCTGCAGCACCGCCTCGCGGGTATCTTCAACACCGTAGCGCCCTTCATACAGGTCCAGATCATTCGGTTTGCCATCCGTGAGCAGCAGCAACAGTTTGCTGCGCCGCTTGCTCATGCCCAATAGTTGCGTGGCCTGGCGAATGGCGGCGCCCATGCGCGTGTAATACCCCGGTTTGAGCCCTTGGATGCGACCTCGGGTGGTGTCGTCATAACGCTGGGTGAATGACTTGAGTTCCTGCATGCGCACTTGCTGACGACGCAGCGAGGAAAACCCGTACAGGGCGAAATCATCACCCAGCACCGACAAGGTTTCGCCGAACAGCAGCAGACTGTCGCGGATCACGTCGATGACGCGGTGCTCATCGTTCAGGTGGGCGTCGGTGGACATCGACACGTCGGCCAGTAACAGGCACGCCAGGTCGCGGCGAGTCTGCCGTTGCTCCATGAACAGACCGCGTTCGGCGCACTGGCCATGCTCGCGTTCGACGTGAAAATCCAGCCAGGCCTGCATGTCCAGCTCTGATCCCTGGGATTGTTGGCGTAACCATTGACGATCATTGCGCAGATGCTCGAATTGGCGCCGCAAGCGGTGCGCCGAGGCCTTCAAGCGTAATGGCAGCGGCTGCGCTTCACAGTCGCGGGGCACCATCATTTGCAGGTTGACGAAGCTGTCCTGCATCTGTTGTTTGCGGTAGTCCCACTCCGGCAACTTGATGCCCTCCCCGAGGGGAATATCGTCGACATCGGCCGGTGGTAAATCCAGATGCAGCTTGAGACCGCCGCCCTTGCGCAGACGTGTGCGCGACAGCGTCAATTCATCCAGGTCGTCGGCGACTCGGGCAGCGTCCGGGTCTTCGCTGTCGTCCGACCAGCGATCCAGGTCGACGTGCTCGGTCCAGCTGAACAGGTTCTCCAGACGCACGATTAACAACCCGCCGTCGCGGCTGCCTTCATCGATCCGCGTCGCGCGTTTACGCCCGCTTTTCTGTTCGCCCGGCGGCGTGGTCAAAGACTCTTCGGATTCATCGCCAAGATCGGCAGCCTGCGGGCTCGCGAGGTTTTGCGGCGGGTACAACCACAGCGGCAGCGGCCATGCGGCCCGTTCGCTGCGGGGAAAATGTTCGACACTGCCCGGTTCGCGTAGCGCCTGGCATAACGCTCGTTCCAGTGCGGCTTCGCTAGCGTTCAATGAGGCCGGATCGGGGCGTAATTGCAGATGGGCATCGACCAGTCGTTGGTAACGAACACGCAACGCGGGATAGCGTCGCAGCAGCTGTTGCGTCCAGCGTTGATTATCCCGACCCCAGTGACGCATCTGCCCGGCTTGTGCCGCCAGCAACGTGAGCCAGCGATAGAGTTCCTCGTTCAGTGCGATTTCAGGGAAGACCGCCAGGCTCGATGGCAGCCGCAAATTATTCGCGTCACACCACGCCAACGGCACTTGTTTGCAGGTGCCGGCGATTTGCTGCAACACATTGCGTCGCAGCAGCAGATCGCGGTCGCTGGCCGCTTCCACGCCGATGCCATTGGCGCCGCCCATGGCACGGAACAACAGCGCCAGCGGGCGTTGCTGGCTGGCCAGTTCAACCCGTGCTTCAGGGAAGTCCGGGCTGGCACGCCGGGTGATGAAACGATGCCAGACACTGCCGACCCACTCTTCCAGTTCGACGGTAAACGCCATGATGCCTGCCCTTGCTGGAAACCAAAAAAACGGCCCGCTGTATCAGCCGGGCCGACCTTTTCTAGCTGTTGCACTCGTTCATGAAGGTACGACCGTAGCCGGGGCACGCAAGGCTGCGCGGCTACGTTGCTTGAAGCTGAGCAGGTAACAGAGCAAGCCTGCGAAGAAGCCGAGACCGGCGCCCAGACGCGCCCAGAACAGCACCTGCAGATGTTCGACCGTGGACATGAATGGCAACGCAATCCCGTCGGCCTGCCAGCGTTGCAGGTAAACCTGGACGACACCGGCAGCGGTCAGGAACAGCGTGATCATCACCATCGACAGGGTCATCAACCAGAAGCCCCAGATTTCGAAGGTTTGCGAACGCTCGTCAGCGGCTTCACCCAGCCCGCGCAAACGCGGCATGGCATAGCTGATCAAGGTCATCACGATCATCGCGTAAGCACCGTAGAAGGCCAGGTGACCGTGAGCCGCCGTCAGTTGCGAACCGTGGGTGTAGAAGTTGACCGGTGCCAGGGTGTGCAGAAAACCCCAGACGCCCGCACCGAAGAACGCGGTAACCGTGGTGCCCTTGGCCCACAGTGTGGCGGCGCGGTTCGGGTGTTGCCGGCGACGATTCTTCACCATGCTGAAGGCGAAGATCACCATGGCCAGGAACGGTAACGGCTCAAGTGCGGAGAAGATTGAACCGACCCACAACCAGACCTCAGGCGCACCGATCCAGAAGAAGTGGTGACCGGTGCCGATGATCCCGGTAATCAGCGCCATGGCGATGATCACGTACAGCCATTTCTCCACGACTTCCCGGTCGACACCGGTGATCTTGATCAGCACGAAAGCGAGCATCGAACCCATGATCAGTTCCCACACGCCTTCCACCCAAAGATGCACCACCCACCACCAATAGAACTTGTCGCGGGCCAGGTTACCGGGGTTATAGAAGGAGAACAGGAAGAACACCGCGAGCCCGATCAGCCCGGTCATCATCACCATGCTGACGGTGGTCTTGCGACCTTTGAGCAGGGTCATGCCGATGTTGTAAAGGAAGCCCAGGCACACCACCACAATGCCCATCTTGGTGATGGTCGGCTGCTCCAGGAACTCCCGGCCCATGGTCGGCAGCAGCTCGTTGTGGGTCAGTTTGGCCAGGCCCGCATAAGGCACCAGCAGATAGCCGAGAATCGTCAGCACGCCCGCGACGGCGAATACCCAGAACAGAATGATCGCCAACTTCGGGCTGTGCAGTTCGCGGTCGGCCTCTTCCGGAATCAGGTAGTAGGCAGCGCCCATGAAGCCGAACAGCAGCCAGACGATCAGCAGATTGGTGTGCACCATCCGCGCCACGTTGAAGGGAATGATCGGGAACAGAAAGTCTCCCACCACGTATTGCACACCCATGATCAAACCAAACAGCACCTGACCGAGAAACAGCATCAGGGCAAACACGAAGTACGGTTTGGCCACGGCTTGCGAGGCGAATTTCAGATGCGGATTAGCAATGCTCATCGCTTAGCCCTCCTTGTTTGGCGGCCAGCCATTGGTGTTGATGTTCGAACTCCATTTGAGGAACTCGGCGATGTCATCCACCTCCTGCTCGCTCAACTTGAACTGCGGCATCGCTCGCCGGCCCGGTACGCCCAGCGGCTGCATTTTCATCCAGGCATGCAGAAAGGGTTTAAAACCCGCCTCCCCGCCGCGCCGCTGAAACACGTTGCCCAGCTCAGGCGCAAAGTAGGCGCCCTCGCCCAGTAATGTATGGCAGCCGATGCAGTTGTTTTGCTCCCAGACTGTCTTGCCGCGAATCACTGATTCGGTTAACTGCGCTTCGTTGCTGCGCACTGGAAAGGTCTGTTCCGTGTGATAGGTCAAGGCCAGGAATATCAGGAAGAAGAAGATGCTTCCCCCGAAGTAGATATTCCTGGCCATGCCTTTGGTGAAGGTCTCTGACATGGTCGCTTCCTCTTTGCTTGGCGTGCCCATGATAGAAAGCGAAGGGTTGAAACCTGCTTGATGGCGATCAAGAAAGGCAGATGGTTTGGGTCGGGTATCGATCGTATGGCTGACAGAGATTGAATGTGGGAGCGGGCTTGCTCGCGAAGGCGGCGTGTCAGTCAACATGGATGCTGAGTGTGCCGGCCCCTTCGCGAGCAAGCCCGCTCCCACATTAGAATCGCGCTGTTTTACAGACTGTATTCCTTAGCCGACCAACACCAGCGTCAGCCCCACAACGGCGGCCAACACCAGCGCCCAGCTCACCATCAACCGGCGCCACAATCGCGGGGCATGACGCATCTCCATAAAGCCATCGGCAATCAGCCAGGCCTTGCCGACCGCCACCAGTAAAATGGCCACCGACAGCAGCCACGTCGCGCCCACCTGTGCCAGCACCACGGTGCACACACTTAACGTGGCCAGCGCTGCCCAGCAGACGAGCAAAAACCTGGAAGCCGACATCAGAACCTCCGTCAATTCAGAACATAGACCAGCGGAAACAGCACGACCCAGATCAGATCGACCATGTGCCAATACAGCACACCCGATTCAAGCCCGCTGCGGTTGGCCGCGTTATACAGGCCGCGACGGCAGCGCTCGGCCAGCCATCCGAGAATGACCATGCCGAGCAGTACATGGAGAAAATGAAAACCGGTGAGGATCCAGTAGAGGGTGAAAAACGTGTTGTGCTCCATGCCCAGCCCCGAGGCCAGCAAGTGCCGGTATTCGGTAAGCTTCAACACCACGTAGACACTGGCGGCGAGCAATGCTGCCAGCAGGTAGACCGCGCCGTGGCGAGACCGAGAGCGCCTGACTTGCTCTTGAGCCAGTGCGGCAAACAGCCCAGCGGTGAGCAAACTGAGGGTCATCGCCAAACCGGTCGATGTGTTCAGCAACAGACGGCTTTCAATGAATAGCTGCGGCTTGAGTGCCTGAGTCACGGCGAATACCAGAATCAGAATGGCGAACACCGACAGCTCGGCCAGAATGAAAAACCACATCGCCAGGTCACCCGGCAAGTGATCTGGTGAAACACGTCTGGACTCAGCCGAAGTGGACATCAACCACGCCCATCAGCGCCGCAACCGTCAGCGGATCATCGCTCAGCGGCTCGGCCAGGCAGGCCATGCACGCTTCACGCGGGCTCATGCCGGAGCGGATCATTCGCGCGGTAAAAATCAACAGCCGCGTCGAGGCGACCTCCTCCAGGTCATGTTGATCCAGCCGGCGCAGTGCCTGTCCCAGCCGGACCACTTGCGCCGCCAGTGCGCTGTCCACCTGCGCTTCCCGGGCAACAATGCGCTCTTCATCGGCCACCGGCGGATAGCCGAAACGCATCGCCACGAAACGTTGTCGGGTGCTGGGTTTCATGCCTTTGAGCAGGTTCTGGTAGCCAGGGTTGTAAGACACCACCAGCATGAATGAGGGTGGTGCCTGCAGCACTTCGCCGGTGCGTTCCAGGAACAACTCGCGACGATCATCGGCCAGTGGGTGCAGTACCACCACCGTGTCCTGGCGCGCTTCGACCACTTCATCCAGATAACAAATGCCGCCTTCACGCACCGCGCGGGTCAGTGGTCCGTCCTGCCACCAGGTGCCTTGGGCACCGATCAAATGGCGGCCGATCAAGTCGGCGGCGCTCAAATCGTCATGGCAAGCCACGGTATACAGCGGCAGTTTCAACCGATGGGCCATGTGCTGGACGAAACGGGTCTTGCCGCATCCCGTCGGGCCTTTGATCAGCACCGGCATGCCGTGTCGCCAGGCCTGCTCGAACAGCGCCTCCTCATTGTTGAGCGGTTGATAGAAGGGTTCGCAAGACTGGATTCGGTCCATGGGCTGTCTGTTCCAAAAGCGGATTCAAGCCACACGCTACGGGCCCCTGCGACAACCTGGCAAGTGACATGGCCGGCAAACTTGATCGCGGTCAAGCAAGCATTGGCCTGCTCGGGCATAGCCTTGCACGGCACTAAGAACCTGCGTTCTGCGCTGCCGTTTCAGCACATCGCAAAGGTCTTGCCTGAGGAGAAATGGAATGCTGATCAGCAATAGAAAAACGTTTGCTCTGACTGTCGCCACATTGTGTTCGGCGCTGGCCTTTGCGGTGACTCACGCGGCTAGAGCCGACGAGCCTGCTACCACACCACCCATGCTCAAAACCGCTGGCGCTCCCGACATGAGCCAGGCCGAGTTCGACTCATCCAAGGAGATTTACTTCCAGCGCTGCGCCGGCTGCCACGGTGTTCTGCGCAAAGGCGCCACCGGCAAACCACTGACACCGGACATCACCCAGTCCCGCGGGCAACCGTTTCTGGAGGCGTTGATCACCTACGGCTCGCCGGCGGGCATGCCGAACTGGGGAACGTCGAATGCGCTGACCAAGGATCAGATCACGTCAATGGCCAAGTTCATTCAGCACGCGCCGCCGACGCCACCGGAATGGGGCATGGCCGAGACGCTGAAAACCTGGAAAGTGCTGGTCAAGCCCGAGGATCGTCCGAAGAAGCAACTGAGCAAACTCAACCTGCCGAACCTGTTTTCGGTGACGTTGCGCGATGACGGCAAGATTGCCTTGATCGACGGTGACAGCAAGAAAATCGTCAAGCTGATCGAGACTGGTTATGCGGTGCACATCTCGCGCATTTCTGCCTCCGGTCGCTACCTGTTGGTGATTGGTCGAGACGCCCGGATCGACATGATCGACCTGTGGCCGGTGGAGCCGACCAAGGTCGCCGAAGTCAAAGTGGGCATCGAGGCGCGCTCGGTGGAGACCTCCAAGTTCAAGGGCTACGAAGACAAATACACCGTCGCCGGCTCCTATTGGCCACCGCAATTCACCATCATGGATGGCGAAACCCTGGAGCCCAAACAGATCGTCTCGACCCGCGGCATGACTGTCGACAAGCAGGAATATCACCCCGAACCCCGGGTCGCGGCGATCATCGCCTCCCATGAATGGCCGGAGTTCATCGTCAACGTCAAGGAAACCGGCAAGGTCATGCTGGTCAATTACCAGGACATCCAGAACCTCACCATCACCTACATCGATGCCGCGCCGTTTCTGCATGACGGTGGTTGGGACAGCACCCACCGCTACTTCATGACCGCCGCCAACAACTCCAACAAAGTCGCCGTGATCGACTCCAAAGATCGCAAATTGGCAGCTCTGGTGGAGGTCGGCAAAACCCCTCATCCGGGACGCGGCGCCAACTTCAACCACCCGACCTACGGCCCGGTCTGGGCCACCAGCCACCTCGGTGATGACGGCATTTCCCTGATCGGTACCGACCCGGTCAAACACCCGCAATACGCCTGGAAACAGGTCGCCTCACTCAAGGGCCAGGGCGGCGGATCGTTGTTCATCAAAACCCACCCGGACTCCCGTCACCTGTATGTCGACACCACCCTCAACCCGGACGCCAAGCTGAGCCAGTCGGTGGCAGTGTTCAACATCGACAAACTCGACGCCGGCTACACCGTGTTGCCCATCGCCGAGTACGCCGGCATCAAGCAAGGCGCGATGCGGGTGGTGCAGCCGGAATACAACAAGGCCGGTGATGAGGTCTGGTTCTCCGTGTGGAGCGGTCAGTCAGAGGAGTCGGCGCTGGTGGTGATCGACGACAAAACGCTGAAGCTCAAATCAGTCATCAAGGACAAACGGCTGATCACCCCCACCGGAAAATTCAACGTCTACAACACCCAACACGACATCTATTGAGCTCCATCAATGCAAGGAATCCTTATGAAAAATATTCTGTTTTCACTGTTCGCCCTGACCGCTGCGCTGAGCGTGCAACCGGTCATGGCTCAAGACGGCCAGGAGCTGTTCAAGAGCAAACCCTGCGCCGCCTGCCATTCCATCGACACCAAGCTGGTCGGTCCGGCGCTCAAGGATGTCGCGGCCAAGAACGCTGGCGTAGCCGGGGCCGCGGACACCTTGGCCAACCACATCAAGAACGGTACGCAAGGCAATTGGGGCCCGATGCCAATGCCGGCCAACCCGGTGACGGATGAAGAAGCGAAGACACTTGCAACCTGGGTCCTGAGTCTCAAATAGCCAACTGGAGGGCGTCATGAAGGTTTATCGACACGCTGCGATTCTGGCGGCCCTCCTCCTCATTTGCGCAACCGCGGTTGCCGCGCCGGACGCCAAGCGTCAGGCGCAACTCGAACATTTGCTGGCCCAGGACTGCGGCGCCTGCCATGGCCTGCACATGACTGGCGGGTTGGGTCCCGACCTGACCCGCGCAACGCTGGCGGGAAAGTCCAGGGACAGCCTTATAGCCACCGTCAGCCAAGGCCGGCCCGGCACCGCGATGCCCGGCTGGGCTCCGTTGCTCAGCCCGGACGACATCCGTTGGCTGGTCGATCTTCTTCTCCAGGGATACCCCGCACCATGATCCGTTCAACCCTGCTTTTAGCGGCGACCGGGCTGTTGTTGTCCGCGTGTGTTCAGCCACCGTTGCGTGGTACCGGCGATCTGGGCGTGGTGGTGGAGCGCGCCACGGGTAGCGTGCAAATCATCGAAAGCGACACCCGCACGGCACTGGTCCGACTCGAGGGTTTCGGCGATCTGTCCCATGCCTCGGTGGTGTTTTCCCGCGACCAGCGTTATGCCTATGTGTTCGGCCGCGACGGTGGGCTGAGCAAGATCGACCTGCTGACCCAACGCATCGATCAACGGGTGATACAGGGCGGCAACAGCATCGGCGGCGCGATCAGTCAGGACGGCAAACTCATCGCCGTGTCCAACTACGTGCCCGGCGGGGTCAAGGTGTTCGATGCCGAGACCCTGCAACTGGTGGCCGATATCCCGGCCACGCCCCTGGCTGATGGCAGCAAGCGCTCACGGGTGGTCGGCCTGGTCGACGCGCCCGGTCAGCGTTTTGTGTTCAGCCTGTTCGATACCGGCGAGATCTGGACCGCCGATTTCAGTCAGGGCAACACGCCTCGGATCAGCCGTTTCACCGACATCGGCCAGCAACCCTACGACGCGTTGGTGACCCCGGATGGTCGCTATTACATGGCTGGACTGTTCGGCGAAGACGGCATGGCACAACTCGACCTCTGGCATCCGGAGCGTGGTGTACAGCGAGTGCTCGGTGATTACGGACGCGGCCAGGCGAAATTGCCCGTCTATAAGATGCCGCATCTGGAGGGCTGGGCCGTTGCCGATCACCAGGCCTTCGTACCCGCCGTCGGCCGTCACCAGGTGCTGGTGATGGATTCGCGCACGTGGCAGCAGACCGCTGCCATCCCGGTGGCCGGCCAACCGGTGTTCGTCACGGCGCGGCCGGACGGTCGGCAGCTGTGGGTCAATTTCGCCTACCCGGACAACGATCGGGTTCAAGTTATCGACAGCGAAATCCATGCCGTGGTCGCCGATCTGCGGCCAGGGCCGGCGGTGCTGCACATGGAATTCACCGCCCGCGGCGATCAGTTGTGGCTGTCGTTACGCGATGGCGATCAGGTTCAGGTCTGGGACCCGTACAGCTTGAAGCAGCTGAGCACCCTTCCCGCCACTGCGCCGAGCGGCATCTTCTTCAGCAGTCGCGCGCAAAAAATGGGTTATTGAAATGAACCTCGACCTGCTCAGCCGCCAACTGATCGACCGCTTCCAGCACGGCATGCCGTTGTGCGCGGAACCGTACAAGGAGATGGCGCGGATTCTCGGTTGCCGCGTGGGCCAGGTGATGGCTTGCCTGGAAGAAATGGATCAGGCCGGCACCCTCTCACGGATCGGCCCGGTGTTCGAACACAGTCGCGCCGGGGCCAGCACTCTCGCCGCCCTCGCCGTGCCCGCCGAACGCTTGCAACAGGTCGCCGAGCACGTCAGCCAGTATCCCGAGGTCAACCATAACTACGCGCGGGAGCATTTCTACAACCTGTGGTTTGTGCTGACTGGCCCTGATCGCCAACACATCGAGCGCGTTCTCGAACAACTCGAGAAAGACACCGGCCTCATGCCGCTGGATCTGCCGATGTTGACCGCTTACCGCATCGACCTCGGTTTTGCTCTGGGAGAAAGCCCATGACGCCGGGGTTGAGTCACAAACAGGCGCTGGCGCTGCGTCGGCATCTGGAAGATGGGTTGCCGCTTGTATCGCGCCCCTATCAGGCCCTCGCCGAACGGATAGACGCCGATGAAAACCAGGTGCTCGCGCAAATGCATCAGTGGCATGAGCAAGGGCTATTTCGCCGGATCGGCCTGGTGCTCAACCATCGTGCGCTGGGTTTTACCGCCAACGCCATGCTGGTCCTGGATGTTCCGGACGCGCTGATCGACGAAGTCGGCCAGCGCCTGGGGCGAGCGCCCGGCATCACCCTCTGCTATCAACGGCCACGGCGCCTGCCGCAGTGGCGCTATAACCTGTTCTGCATGGTTCACGGGCGTCAACGTGCGCAGGTCGAAGCGCAGATCCAGGCGTTGCTGGAAGAACACCTGCTGAGCGATCTGCCCCACCAACTGCTGTTCAGCACTCACGCGTTCAAACAGCGCGGCGGACGCTTCGCCCCCTCGCCAACAGGAGCCCCCTCCCATGGATGACCTCGACCGTCGGCTGATCAACCGCCTGCAACTGGGCCTGCCGCTGGTGCGCCACCCGTGGCAGGCACTGGCCGCCGAACTGGACAGCAGCAGCAACGAATTGCTCGCTCGTCTTCATCAACTGTTGGAAGACGGCATGCTCACGCGCTTCGGCCCGATGTTCGACATCGAACGCCTCGGTGGCGCCTTCACCCTCGCGGCGTTGGCGGTACCGGAAGAACGTTTCGACGAGGTCGCCGAGCAACTGCACGCCCTGCCTGAAGTGGCGCACAACTACCGACGCGAACATGCCTGGAACATGTGGTTCGTGCTCGGTTGCCCGACCGAACAAGGTATCGCTGAAACCCTGCAGCACATCGAAACCCTGACCGGCCTGCCGCTGCTCAACCTGCCCAAAGAGGAGATTTACCATGTCGGTCTGTACTTCCCGGTCTGAAGACACCCTGGCGCACCGTCTGATCGAGTTGACCCAGGCCGGCCTGCCATTGCTGGACGATCCGTGGGCCTGGCTTGCCGAACAGCTGGAGCTGAGCATCGAATCCACCCTGGACTTGCTCAAGCGCTTGCAGGCCGAGGGCGCCATCCGACGTATCGCCGCCGTCCCCAACCACTATCGCTTGGGCTATCGCTACAACGGCATGACCGTTTGGGATGTGCGCGACATCGACATGCCGCGCCTCGGCGCACTGATCGGTGCGCAGCCCTTCGTCAGCCACTGTTATCGACGCCCGCGACGAACCGCGTGGCGCTACAACCTGTTCGTCATGGTCCACGGCCGCAGCCGCGAGGAAATCGACAGCTACCGCGAACACCTGCGCTACTTGCTGGGCGATGCCTGCGACGCCGACGAGATGCTGGTGAGCAGCCGCATCCTGAAGAAAACCGGTTTGCGGCTGCCGCCAGTGCCACGCTGAACACGCGCTTATTTCAAGGAGATTTGCATGTTGAGGATCAGCCAATACCTGCGTGCCCTGACCGGTCAGGTGCCTGCGCCCAGAACCAGCCCACCGGGCAGCAACCGGCCGCCGGTGGTGATCTGGAACCTGCTCAGGCGCTGCAACCTGACCTGCAAACACTGCTACGCCACGTCCGCCGACAGTGTCTTTCGCGATGAACTGGATACGCCTGCTGCGCTGACCGTGATCGACGATCTGCACGATGCCGGCGTGAAGGTATTGATTCTTTCCGGCGGTGAACCTCTGCTGCGTGACGATCTGTTTGAGCTCAGCGCCTACGCCCGTACCAAGGGCTTTTTTGTGGCGTTGTCCACCAATGGCACGCTGATCACTGAGCAGAACATCACACACATCCGCGCGGCGAATTTCGACTATGTCGGGATCAGCATCGATGGCCTGGAAGCCACCCATGACGCCTTCCGCCAACTCAAGGGCAGTTTCGCCAGTTCCATGCGAGCGATCCGGCTCTGTCGTGAACAAGGCATCCGCGTCGGCCTGCGCACCACCCTGACTCAAGAGAACCATCAACAATTGCCCCAATTACTGGCGCTGATGCGCGAGTACGACGTGCAGAAGTTTTATCTGTCGCACCTCAACTACAGCGGTCGCGGCAAACGCAGCCGCCAGCTCGACGCTCGGCAGCAGATGAGCCGCGAGGCAATGACGCTGATTTTCGAACGGGCCTGGGAAGACATCCAGCACGGCCGCGATAGCGATTTTGTCAGCGGCAACAACGATGCCGACGCGATTCTCTTGCTGCAATGGGTGGGCCTGCATCTTCCCGAATATTACCGGCGCCTGGAACATATGCTCCGCGCCTGGGGCGGCAATGCCTCGGGCAGCGGCATCGCCAATATCGACAACACCGGCGAAGTGCACCCCGACACCTATTGGTGGCAGCACTCGGTGGGCAATGTCCGGCACACGCCGTTTCGCACGCTGTGGCTGGATCGCCCGGACGCTTTGTTGCAGCAGCTGCGTGTGCATCCGCGCGCCGTCGGTGGCCGTTGCGGCCAATGCCGCTGGCTGAACATCTGCAACGGCAATACCCGCACCCGCGCCTGGGCCGAAGGCGACCTCTGGGGCCAGGACCCCGGTTGCCACCTCAGCGATGAAGAAATCGGTATGCCGCCATTAATGACCATCCCTTGCGTCATGCACTGAAGCACCCGCCTGGCGAGCCATCTGGCAAAGGATGGGGCCGGCCCACCTGATGAAGAACCAAGGACGTCCCATGCACCCATCGATTGTTTTACCGGCCGCACTTGCGTCTCCGTTCAGACCGGGCGAAGTGGCCCTGGTCGGCGCCGGCCCCGGTGATCCACGCTTGCTGACCCTGCGTGCCTGGAGCTTGTTGATGCAGGCCGACGCCGTGGTTTACGACCGCCTGATCAGCCCCGAGCTGCTGACGTTGATCCCCCTCACTTGCGCCCGGCATTACGTCGGCAAGGCCAGCGGTTGCCACAGCCTGCCCCAGGAACAGATCAACGAACTGCTCGCAGACCTCGCCGATTCGGGGCAGCGCGTGGTCCGGCTCAAGGGTGGCGACCCGTTCATATTCGGCCGTGGCGCCGAAGAACTGGAGTATCTGCTGCAACGCAACATCGACTGCCAGGTAGTCCCGGGCATTACCGCCGCTTCCGGGTGCAGCGCTTATGCGGGCATTCCGCTGACCCATCGGGATCTGGTCAACTCCTGCCGCTTCATTACCGGGCATTTGCAGCGCGATGGTGAGTTGCAATTGCCTTGGAGCAGCCTCGCCGACAGCAGCCAGACCCTGGTGTTTTACATGGGGTTATCGAACCTCGGGATTATCGCCCAGCGCTTGATCGAAGCCGGAATGGCAGCCGACACACCGGCGGCGCTGATCAGCAATGGCACGCGTCCCGACCAGTACGTCGCGCGAGGCAGGCTGCACCAGTTGCCGACCCTGGCGCTGGATTGCCCACCGGGCATTGCGACGCTGACAGTGATCGGCAAAGTGGTCGATCTGTTCGCAACCCAACAGCAGGAGTACCCGGCGCGCTTTTACTCCGCTCCCGTGTTGCAACGCCACGGTAAGGTGGCGATATGAGGCGCATGCTGCTTGCCCCATTGTTATGGGTCGGCGCGGCCCATGCCGGTGTAGCGCTTCCATCCTCCGAAGCAGCCGCCGACCTCTACCAACAACATTGCCAGCGCTGCCATGGCGCCAACCGTTTAGGCGGTACGGGGCCGGCCTTGCTGCCGGAGAGTCTGAGCCGGATCAAACCCGATGAAATCCGCAGCGTCATCCAGAACGGCCGTCCCGCGAGTCAGATGACCGGGTATGCCAACGTGTTCAGTCCGGCACAGATCGACGCCCTGGTGGATTACCTTCAGCAACCACCCGCCACTCCACCCACCTGGAATAACGACGACATTCGCGGCAGTCATTCCATTCTCGCCGATATCAGCAAACTGCCCGACACGCCCCAGCATGGCGCCGATCCGCTGAACCTGTTTGTGGTGGTGGAAGCCGGCGACCATCACATCAACATCCTCGACGGCGATCATTTCGACGTGCTGGCGCGGTTTGTTTCACACTTTGCGGTGCATGGCGGACCAAAGTTCTCGCCGGATGGGCGCTTCGTCTACGTCGCCTCACGCGATGGCTGGGTCAGCCTGTACGACTTGCACAACCTGAAGCTGATCGCCGAGGTCCGCGCCGGGCTCAATACCCGCAACCTGGCGGTGAGCAAGGATGGCCGCTGGGTGCTGGTGGGTAATTATTTGCCGGGCAATCTGGTGGTGCTCGATGCCCGCGATTTGTCACTGGTCAAAACCATCCCCGCAATCGGCCAGGACGGCACCGCGTCACGGGTCAGCGCGGTGTACACCGCCCCGTCACGGGACAGTTTCATCGTGGCGCTCAAGGATGTGAAGGAAGTCTGGGAGTTGTCGAGCGCCGGCACACCGGACTTCGAACCACGACGGATCCAGGCCGAAGATGTGCTGGACGACTTTTCCTTTTCACCGGACTACAAGCAACTGCTGGCCACGTCGCGCAAGGCCAAGGGCGGTCAGGTGATCGACCTCGACAGTGGCAAGGTGGTCACCGACATACCGCTGCCGGGCATGCCGCATCTTGGGTCCGGGACCTACTGGAAACGTAACGGTGAGTGGGTGTTCGCCACGCCGAACATCAGCAAGGGCTTGATCTCGGTCATCGATTTCAAGACCTGGAAACTGATCAAGGAAATTCCGACCTTGGGGCCGGGCTTTTTCATGCGCAGTCACGTCAATTCGCGGTATGCCTGGACTGACGTGTTCTTCGGGCCGGACAACGATGCGATCCACCTGATCGACAAACAGACTCTGGAAATTGCCCACACCTTGCGCCCGATGCCTGGCAAGACGGCTGCCCACGTTGAGTTCACTCGCGATGGCCGCTACTTGTTGTTGAGCATCTGGGCCAGCGATGGCGCGCTGATTGTGTATGACAGCAATACCCTTAAGGAGATCAAGCGACTGCCGATGAACAAGCCGTCGGGTAAATATAACGTGGGGAACAAGATTGAGTTTGTGGAGGGGACTTCGCATTAGGGTTTGGGTTTGGGTTTGGGTGTATATCCGTTTCTGCGGTAACCGGATTGCCCACTGCGCAGAACCTGCGCTCGACCTCTCGAAGGGGCGAGTACCGCAAAAGCACTGCGCGGCGGCCTACCGGCCGGCCTGCTTCCTCAACACCTGCGCGTACACCTGATCGTTCCCACACTCCGCGCGGGAACGATCAGAGTGGGAACGGCTCCTGGTGCTTTGCTTTGGCTTTTTATGTTGACCTGCCCCGTCGGAAGGCCGAGCGCAGGTTCTGCGCAGTGGGGAACGACAGGGGCAAAAGCCCTTGGTTACTTGGGGCTTTTCCAAGTGACTCGCTGTAAAAGCGAAACCGCCCGCAGCCGTTACCGCAGAAACTGATATGTACATCACAAATCAGGACGCTACGAAATCAGGCCTGACGCTGGTGCTTGTCGATCTGCTCGTGACGCTCTTGAGCTTCGATGCAGTACTTGGTGGTCGGGCTGATCAGCAGGCGTTTCAGGCCGATGGCCTCGCCGCTGTCATCGCACCAGCCAAAGCTGTCTTCCTTAATGCGTTCCAGAGCCTGTTCCAATTGAGGCAGCATGCGCTGGTCGCGATCGATCGCGTTCACCAGCCAAGTGCGCTCTTCTTCGACAGAAGCCGCGTCAGCCGGATCGGCCGGGGTGTCCAGGCTCTCGATGGCGATGCGATTCTGTTCGATGCGTTCATGGGTTTCGACTTTCATGTTCTGCAACAGCTCAGAGAAAAAAGCATGTTGCTCGGCATTCATGTAGTCATCCGCCGGCATGGCCAGCAACTTGTCCTTTGTCATTGATATCTCTATAAAAAAACGTGCATTAAGGCGAATTAGGGAGCGATCCGTTGAACCTGAAGCGGTCATTGGAAAGGCGCCGTTTATTCCAAGCGCCACCCGGCACTCAATTTACGAGGGGCGGCAGTCTAAGGCCCACTTGAGGCCTCAGCAACTGAAAAGACAGCAAATCTGTCCGACAAAGCCCTGAAAGTGCACTATGGCAGGCTTTGAGGCGCTTATCGGAGTGCGTTTATAGCAAGAAATTCACTCGAGCGGCTGTATATAGAAGACAAACGGCTGCGCCACGCAGGTCAGGCGTGGCGCTTTTCTGCATTTTGTCCGGCTTCAGCGCTTGAGTTTGCGCTTGTTGCGGTACTGGTCGATAACCACCGCCACCACAATAATCAGCCCCTTGATGATGTCTTGAATATAAGCATCAACACCGACAAAGGTAAAGCCACTGGCCATGACCCCGAGAATCAACGCGCCGATCACGGTGCCAGTGATCCGCCCGACGCCACCCGCCAGGCCTGCAAGCAACCCGGCGGTGCTGTAGACGATTACCAGATGCCGCTTGACGTTGATCCCGGAGGTACCGGGGGATGACGCGACCTGTCATCTCTATAAGCACAATAAGCACAAGCCAGAAGGATTCCTTATGTCCCGCACCGATCAGCCGGCTACGACCGAGAGCACGCCCGACAGCGATCTCGCCAGCCCACCGATCAATGCCGAGCGTTTGTTGCAGCTGATCACCGATGAATATGAAAGCCTGCCGCGTCAGCTCAAACGCATCGCCAGCTACATGAGCCAGCAGAGCGACCGGATCATGGTCGACCGCATCAGCGACATCGCCCGCGAATGCGAAGTGCACCCGTCGGCCATCGTGCGGTTTTCCCAGCGCTTCGGCTTCAGCGGGTTCAGCGAAATGCAGGCACTGTTCCGCGAGGCCTACACCCATAAAACCACGCCGGTGCAGAACTACCAGCAACGCATCCGCAGCATGATCGCCAACAAGTCGCAGAAAGCCAGCGGCGGCGATCTGGCGCGCGAATGCATTAACGCCACTCTGTCGGGCATCGAACGGCTGGGGCTGGAACTCGATGACCAGTCCTTCGACAAGGCCGTGGATCTGGTGGTGAATGCCGACAACATCTACGTGGTCGGGGTGCGCCGTTCGTTCGCAGTGGCCGATTACCTGGTCTACAACCTGCAACACACCAACAAGCGCATTCATCTGGTGTCGGGTCTGGGCGGCAGCTACCGCGAACAGATGCGCAGCGTGCGCGCCAATGACCTGGTGATCGCCATCAGCTTCACGCCCTACGGCAAGGAAACCCAGCACTGCCTGCGCATCGCCCAGCACAATCAGGCGAAAACCCTGATCATCACCGACAGCAACCTTTCACCTTTGGCCAAGCGCGCCAACACCGTGCTGCTGGTCAACGAAGGTAGCTCGTTTGCCTTCCGCTCGTTGAGTGCAACCTTGTGCCTGTGCCAGGCGCTGTTTATCGCCGTGGCTTATCGGCTGGAATTGAAGGTTGATGAAATTCACGAACAAGTGGGGTTTGAGGATTAGCCTAATGCCGCTTGCAGGTCGCTGAACCTCAGCTAAGGTTGTCCATCCCCGATGGACTGTCTTAAGGAGAGGCTCAATGAAACTGATCGGCATGCTGGATTCGCCCTACGTGCGGCGCGTCGCCATTTCCGCCAAGTGCCTGGGCATACCGCTGGAGCATGAGTCGGTTTCGGTGTTCAGGAACTTCGAGCAATTCCAGCAGATCAACCCCGTGGTGAAGGCACCGACCCTGGTGCTGGATGATGGCGAGGTGTTGATGGATTCGACGCTGATCATCGACTACCTGGAGGCTCTGGCGGCGCCGGGTAAAAGCCTGATACCCAACAATCCGGAGCAACGCTTGCGCTCGCTGCGCCTGATCGGTCTGGCATTGGCGGCGTGCGAAAAGTCGGTGCAGCTTTACTACGAACGCAACCTGCGGCCAGCGGAGATTCAGTACGCGCCCTGGGTGGAACGGGTCGAAGGGCAATTGGCCGCGGCGTATTCGGCGCTGGAGCGGGAGCTGGAAAAACAGCCGCTGAAAACCGACGGTTCGATTGCGCAGGACGGAATTACCCTGGCGGTGGCCTGGAGCTTTACCAACCTGGTGGTGCCGGATCAGGTGGAGGCCGCGCAGTTTCCGCGGACCAGCGCGTTCACAGAGTATGCCGAGGGGCTAGAGGTGTTTGTCGGTACGCCGATTAACTGAGCCACAACGATCGTTCCCACGCTCTGCGTGGGAATGCATCCAATGACGCTCTGCGTCATATCGGACGCGGAGCGTCCGGGGCGGCATTCCCACGCGGAGTGTGGGAACGATCATCACAGGTCATCGCCGATCATGAGGGCACTGACTACCTGTAGGAGCGAGGCTTGCCCGCGAAGGCGCCCTCAAGCATTCCATTTCTGCCGCACTCGGCACCGATCTTCAACTGGAAAAAACGTAGCGTCCTTTGACCTTCTTCGAACCCAGAAACCCCAGATCCGGGAACAACAGCGTTTTAAGGTAGGCGACAAAAAACACCATGCCCAGGGTGATCCCGGCACCGACGAGCGTCAGCAGCGGATCTTCCTCAAACCCCTGGAACATTCGTGGAAACTGGCTCAGGGAAAGGATCACGTAAATGGTGTAGGCCTGTGCAACGTTCTTATAAAAACCCCAGGCGAACAGCAGCGGCACTCCTGCGGCAAACAGGGTGAAAAACACGGCGGCACCTGGCCCGATCATCGAGCCGAGGAAGAACCCGAAGACTGCACCGAGCAACGCTTGAGCAATCGTCAGGAAAAGTAATGTCTTGATCTTGCCGGAGTGCCGCTGACACAGCGCAGGGTCCGCATAAGCACCGATCCAGTACGCCAGCACCCGATCCTTGACCTCCCCGCCGGACAGCGTCTTGAAAATTTCGGTCTTCGAATGCCCGCTTTCGAGCATCGCCACCAGTTGCCGTTTGCTTTCCTTTTTGTCCACGGTATTTCTCCCGTCAGGCAACACAAATCAGAAGTGGGAGCGGATGCGCTGCCGCTGGGGACGATTCTCGCTGCTTGGGCATCCGAAAAGCAAAACGCCGCTTCTACCTGAAATAGAAGCGGCGCAGGCAGAGCGCCTCAAAGGGCTCACGTCAGCAAGGCAATCAGAATGATGATCGGGATAGGTACGCCGAGAAGGAACAGCAATATTGAACGCATGATGGATCTCCCGGGTTAGCGAACAGGTGGCAGCGTCGTGGTTGTGGTGGTGGTCACGTAGGCATCGGTTTCCAGATACTCCACGGCATCCCGACGACGACCGCCGAAGATCGCGGCGAGGCTGGCAAAAAATGCCCCGGCCAGCAGCGCGACGAACATCCACAACGCCGTCAAGGCTGCGGCTTTGGCTGCGGTGTCGGCCGCTTGTTGCGCGGCCAGTTTGGCGTCGGCGACGGATTTTTGGGTGCGGGCATAGACTTCATCGACACGACGCTCGGCGTCCGCTTGAGTGAGGTTGGTCCGCTGGGCGACCAGTTGTGCCAGGTAAGCCCGATCCTCGGGCGCCAATTGGCCGTCGTTGCGCAGGCTGCGCGCGAAGATCCGGGTGACGGTGCCATTGGTGGCGTCATCGCTGACGGCGACTGGCCGATCATCGCGAAACAGGCTGTCGATGAAGTAGCCGTATGGATCACTGTCGGTATTGCCGACAGCACTGCCGGCCGCCTGGGTCATGGCGCTGGCGGCACCGCCGGCGACCGTGGCCCCGGCCTGCACGCCGCCGCTGACGATGTTGCTGACCGAGCCGACCACCAGGGTCGCGGTCACCAGCGTCGCGATACACCAGGCCAGGAAGCCATGGGCCGTGTCACGGAAGTAAACCTCATCGCCGTGCATGTAGGCCCATCTCACCCGCAGGCGACCGGCGATATAGCCGCCGAGCCCGGAGGCCACGATCTGGGTAAAGGCCAGCCAGACAATCGTCGAGATACCCAGGCTTTTGGCGCTGACGCCCTCATGGGCCCACGGCGAAACCGCCGAAAAACCCAGACCAAACCCAAGCAGCACGAGGATCAGCGACAACGCCGCAGCCGCCGCGGCCCCGGCGAAGATAGCGGCCCAGGACACGCCCGAGAGCGTGCTGAACTCATCTGCGACAGGATAAAAACCATCAGAGGATCTGTTCATTGTTGTAGTGCTCCAGGCAGGTGTTACAACTCGTCAAACGAGCAATTGCAGTCAACGTGCCAGTCGTACCACTTCAATAAATCGTTTTATTTCAATGAGTTGAAATCAACGAACTTCTCAGGATCATGCAGTTTGCAAGGAGCAGGCCTGATCGGCGGGTTTTATGCATTGCTTGAAACGGCGCCTGCATGAAGTTTTATTTAGAAAACCATCGATCATTTCTTGGCAAAATGTCGCGCAACGTCTTGAACACCTAATCAGGCAAGCCCTATGACCCGCATCTTGACCATCGAAGACGACGCCGTGACCGCCCGGGAAATCGTCGCCGAACTGAGTAGCCACGGCCTCGACGTGGATTGGGTCGACAATGGCCGTGAAGGTCTGGAGCGTGCAGTCAGCGGCGACTACGACCTGATCACCCTCGACCGCATGCTGCCGGAGCTCGATGGCCTGGCGATTGTCACCACCCTGCGCACCATGGGCGTGGCCACGCCGATCTTGATGATCAGCGCTCTCTCCGATGTCGATGAACGGGTTCGCGGCCTGCGTGCCGGAGGCGACGATTACCTGACCAAACCGTTCGCCACCGATGAAATGGCCGCACGGGTCGAAGTTTTGCTGCGCCGGCAGAACACCGTGACCGCCCAGGCCACCACCTTGCGCGTGGCCGATCTGGAGTTGAACCTGATCAGCCACGAGGCCAGCCGCGACGGTCAATTGCTGACGCTGTTGCCCACCGAGTACAAGTTGCTGGAGTTTCTGATGCGCAACACCGGGCAGATTCTGTCGCGGATGATGATTTTCGAAGAAGTCTGGGGCTATCACTTCGACCCCGGCACCAACCTGATCGACGTGCACATCGGCCGTCTGCGCAAGAAGATCGACCCGCCAGGCAACGTCCCACTGATTCGGACTGTGCGAGGCTCGGGTTATGTCATTGCTGAACCCCTCTAAAGGCTGGCGCTCCTCCAGCAGCCGCTTGCTGGCGCTCTACAGTTCGCTGTTCGTGGCCTGGAGCGGGATTCTCATGGGGGTCATGTATTACGAGGTGTCCAGCTACCTGGACACCCTGGCCAAGCATTCGCTGATGCAACGTCAGCATCTGTTTTCTCGCTTTTCGGGCGAGCAACTGGAGGACGCCCTCGCCGCCAGTGTGACTTTCGACATTCGCGGCATCGATGCCTATGGCCTGTTCGATGACCAGCAGCGCTATCTCATCGGCCCCTTGCGCCAGATCCCCCAAGGCCTGCCGCTGGACGGCAAGATCCACATCCTCAGCAACTGCGTCGACGCCGACGACCCGACCCTGCCCGCCGACAGTTGCGACGCCGTGGCGACTCGAACCCTGGACGGGCGCTGGCTGGTGTTGGTGCGGGACAACGGTTCGCTATTTGCCGTGACCCGAATCATCCTGCACGCGCTGCTGTGGGGCGTGTCGCTGACCATTCTGCCCGGCATCGCCGGCTGGCATTTATTAAGACGACGCCCGCTACGGCGGATCCGGGCGATCCAGGCCAGCGCCGAAGCCATTGTCGCCGGTGACCTGACCCGGCGCCTGCCGCTGTCCAATCGTCGTGATGAACTGGACATGCTCGCCGCCATCGTCAACGCCATGCTCGAACGCATCGAGCGCTTGATGAACGAGGTCAAGGGCGTGTGCGACAACATCGCCCATGACCTGCGCACACCTCTGACGCGCCTGCGGGCGCAGCTGTACCGGATTCAGCAGCAGGCCGATGACGGCTCGACGCTGGCCGTGCAATTGGATTGCGTACTCGGCGAGGCGGATACTTTGATGGCGCGTTTTCGTGGACTGTTGAGGATTTCCGAACTGGAGGATCGCCAGCGCCGTTCGGGTTTCGTACAACTGGACCCAGTGCCGTTGCTGCAAGAGTTGCATGACTTTTATCTGCCGCTGGCGGAAGAAGGCGAACTGACCTTTGAACTGCAACTGCCCGAATCACTGCCCCAACTCAACGGCGACCGGGCGTTGCTGTTCGAAGCCGTGGCGAATTTGCTGAGCAACTCGATCAAATTCACACCGCCGGGTGGCGAGGTGATTTTGCGTGGGGTGAATGACGCTGGGCACACGCGGATTGAAGTACTCGACTCCGGCCCCGGCATTGCGCTGGCCGAACGTGAGGCGGTGTTTCAGCGCTTCTATCGCACCGAAGGCGGTAACCCGCAAAGCGGATTCGGGCTGGGATTGTCGATCGTCGCGGCGATTGTCAGCCTGCATGGGTTTACGCTGGAAGTCGGTAGTAGCGAACTGGGTGGTGCGTTGTTGGTGCTTGATTGCCGGCAGAGTTTGATTGCTCAGGCCTGACACGATCTCCATCACGAAGAAGCTCTATGTGGGAGCAATGATTACTGTAGGAGCCAGGCTTGCCGGCGAAGGCGCTCTTAAGGACGCCTTCGCCGGCAAGCCTGGCTCCTACAGAGCGCAATGTCAGATGTTGACTGGAAGGCAGCTATCGCGAGCAGGCTTGCTTCCACAGGGATTTGCTTAGGCCGGGAACTCGATTCAGTACCCCGGGACTTCTCGCAGAAACACCGGCAGGTCGGTGATCGGCGGCAGGGCCGGAATCTCGCAGTACATCTGGACCACCCAGCCTCGGTGATAACTGGCATGGTTGACCACATGTAACAACATCGCGCCGGCGCTCATGATCCCGTTTTCCCCTGAGACGGAGGTGAATTCGATGGGTTTATCCAGCGAATCATCGGTCTGGGCCGAGCTCCATCCACAGAACCATTGATCGATCTCCTGCTGCACCAGTCGCAGTTCGGTGAGTTCGGGATGGAGCAGACCATGGGAAGTTTTGAAGCCGTGGCCTCGGCCCTCCAGGTGGGCTTTCCAGATGCAGTCCACCACGTAGATATGGTTCAAGGTGCCAATGATGTTGTTGAACACCGACATCCGTTTGCGGTTGAGCTCTTCCGGTGGCAGCGCCATGAGGCTGTCGAAGAGTCGCTGATCGGCCCAGCGCCTGTAATCGGCGAGCATGCGGGCAGTGCGTACGTTGATCATCAGAGGTCTCCCATGACGATGGGCGCATTGCCAAGAATAGCCCTCGCGGCTGGCAGCATCGTAATCGCTGATAACCGGCACTTCGCGCAACACGACCTGTGTAGCAGCCGAACGCAGCCTCGCGGGCTCGGCAGCTGCTACGGATCGCGTTAAGGATTAACTCCGGGTTCTGAGCGGCCGCCCACGCCTATATCGAAACGGCAGGGAACTCCTGAGCTGCGTCAAGCATCCTAAATAATGTGTTACTTCCTTTACGCTTTCGGAGGACGCCGTCATGCGCCATCTGTTGCTCATATCTTCGCTAGCGCTTTGTTTGCCCGTGGGTTCGGCCCTGGCCGATGTGGAGGCAAAAGATGTCGCCACCTCGGCGGGGCTTTCCGCATCGCTGTACTCGACGTTCAAGGATGACAAAATCGTGGTTCCCGCACGGGATGACGCTTCTAGCTTCGTGGCGAGTGGCGGTACGATTCGCGGCGTTTACCTGGAATCGGTGTTGAAGGAAATTCGACAAAATCATCCCGACCTCAAGGCAAGCGACGAGGAGCTGGCCAGAGCGATCCTTGCTCAGTAACGCTGAAACCTGCAAAAGTCGGCCGTGGGGCTCGCAACACCGGATAGTGTTCGAGCCCTAGGTTGCTTGCGCCCCAGCGGACAGGCGCGCCCAGCCGGCTACCAACTGTGCGCTGATGCTGACGCCGCCGCACACCACAATGACCACATCGTGGGCCTTGGCAATCGCCGGATGGTCCAGGTACGCCACCGCCAATGAAACCCCGCACGCCGGTTCGACCAATTGGCGCAGGTCGTTGGCGTAACGAACCACGCCCATGATCGCCTCATCATCGCTGAGCACCACGCATTCGTGCGCAAAGTCGAGGATGTGCTGCACCGGCCAGGCTGCCACTTGTGCCGCGCCCAGTGATGTGGCGACAGTATCGATGCGCGGCAACCTGACCGGGTGGCCGGCACTGACGGCCGCCGCGAAAGACGCCGCGCCCCGGGTTTCGCAAGCAACGATCCGACAATCCATGCGCCGATGACGGATCAGTCCAGTGAGCAGGCCCGCCAGCAAACCGCCGCCGCCCACCGACGTTACCAACACATCGACCTGAGGACAGTCCTCGATAATTTCATCGACCATCGTGCTGTGCCCTTCCCACAACACCGGATGATCGAAGGCTGGCACATATTCAGTGTCCGCGCCCTTTGCGAGCTCTTTCGCCCGTTGATTGGCTTCGTCCCAGACTTTGCCATGGACGATCACCTCGGCACCGGTTTTCCTGATCCTGGCGCGGGTGGTTTCCGGGGTGGTGTTCGGCACCACGATGCAGGCTTTAAGCCCCAGCTTGGCGGCGGCCACCGCGGTGGCCAACCCGGCGTTACCACCGGAAGGACAAACCACTTTGCGCTTGCCCTGCTCCGCTGCCTGGCTGCACAGCAGGCCCATGCCGCGCAGTTTGAACGAGCCGCTGGGTTGCAGGTTTTCCAGCTTGAGCCAGATTCGCCGGGCCGGGGTCGACAGACCCGGGTGTAAAATCAGGGGCGTTCTGATGTGAAGCATCGTGTGCTCCTTGTGGCAGCACCGGCTCACTGAGATCTTTCAATGAGCCAACAATCAACGGATAGACTTATCCTTATCCAAGCTTAGTTCACCCACCCTCCGGCTACCGTTATGGCCATAACACGATGCCCCATGTAGGAGCCGGCTTGCCGGCGAAGGCGTTTTCATGAGCGCTGCATGCCGTGAGGCCGCCTTCGCTGGCAAGCCAGCTCCTACACATTAGCTCGCTTCAACATTGGATTGTGTACAGGCTGATTTGGCTGTGGAGATCCACTCGGGCCTCGACCAAGTCGTAGCTGGCCAGGGTCGCATGCGGGGTCTGGAGCGGATGAACATGGGTCGCGGTGATGACCATGACGTGGGCACCCGCCGCTTCACCTGCGCGAATCCCCACGGCGGCGTCTTCGAAGATCAGACAATCGGTGGGCTCGACCCCTAACCGACGAGCAGCCAGATAATAGCCCGCTGGGTCAGGTTTACCGGCGCTGACGTCTTCGGCGGTGATCATCACGCCAGGTTCAGGAATGCCTGCCGCCGCCATTCGGCGCAGGGCCAGCGACCGTGGCGCGGAGGTGACGATCGCCCATTGGTTGGCAGGCAGCGACGTGAGGAAACTCGCCGCGCCGGCCACTTCGACGATCCCTTCCACATCCTCGACTTCCGCCTCGGTGATCCACGCGGCTTCAGCAGCGGCGTCTACTCCGGGCAAGGCTAGACGGGTGATGGTGTCGATGGCGCGAACGCCGTGGATGGTCGGCAGGAAGGTATCGACATCGATCCCGTGGCGTAAGGCCCAGGTGGTCCAGATCCGCTCGGCGGCAGCGATGGAGTTGAGGACGGTTCCGTCCATATCGAACAGGAAGGCGCGGTATGAGGTGTTGAACACGGATGCTTGAAGGGACAAAGGGCGGACTTCCTTTCGCAAGAACCAGGCGAGTATTTTCAAGCAATGTACATCACCCGCGACAGCGCCTACAGGGGTCGATTCGACTGCAAGGCGTTTTGCACACAATCGAGCAATTGGCCCACCGCCCAAGGTTTCTTGATGAACGCAACCGGGTGCTTGACCCCAGAACTTTTCGGGGTTTCGAAGCCAGACATGATCATGATCGGTTTGTCCGGCCAACGGTCGCCGAACTGATTCGCCAGGTCTGCGCCATTGAGCTTGCCCGGCATGGTGATGTCCGTCAGCAACAGGCCTACCTCTGGCGCATGCTGCTCCAGAAACTGCGACGCAGCGTCCGCGCTGACCTTGGGTTCAACCGCAAAGCCTTCCTCCTGAAGAATTTCGCACAGAAACTCCAGGATCAACGGGTCGTCCTCAACCACAAGAATCAAACCGTCAGACAAGTGCGCGCCCGTCGCTGATACTGGCCCCATGACTGTGCCACTCCCTGATTACGTAAATGATTTGCGCGGGCTCAAATCCGCCACCTACAGGTATGAGCAGCGGACTTCGTGGAAATTCATTTTTGATACAGCCGGATGACGAAATCGCGCGAAATGCAAGCCTTGCGCCAGTTTTGATGCGATTCGAATCCTTGTTTTTGCGTTCGTATCGGACTTGAACGTCGCACAGCAACATGACAGCATTCGCATTTGCAACAGCTTCCCATTTGCGAATTATCTTCGTTCGAGGTTTCGTCGTGTCGGGTCAGTCCGCTTCGTCCCTTTCCGAGCTTTACCGTGGGCATCACGGCTGGCTGTTCGGCTGGCTGCGCAAAAAGCTCGGCTGCCCCGACAATGCGGCCGACTTGGCCCATGACACCTTCGTCAAACTGCTGGGCCTGGACGTCTTGCCGACATTGCAGGAACCACGGGCTTATCTGCTGGTGGCAGCCAATCGTCTGTTGATCAATCAGTATCATCGGCGCCGGGTCGAGGAAGAAACCCTGCGCAGTATGGTCGTACTACTCGATCAGCAAGCCCAACAAGGCCCGGAACAGATCATTGCCGTGCGCCAATTGCTCGGCAAAGTGCTGTTGCTGCTGCTCGAAGAGCTGGAAGAGAAACCGCGCAAGGCTTTTCTGATGGCGCGTGTCGATGGCTGTTCCTATGCCGAAATTGCCAGACACCTTCAGGTCTCCGAAAGCAGCGTCAAGCAGTACCTGGCCAAGTCACTCGCGCACTGTCACGCTCGTTTATTCGACGCCTTGCCTGAGGTGTTAAGAGATGAGTGAAATCCTCACCCAGGATCAGATTCGCGAGCAGGCTGCCGCTTGGCTGGTGCGTCTGGACGAGGCGCCCTCACCTGAAGAACTGGCAGAATTCAACGCGTGGCAGGCTGCAGATGTGCGCCATGGACAACTGTTCGAACAGCTTCAACAGCTGTGGCAATCCTTCTCGCCGCCACCGAAAACCCGGTCCCGTCGCGCCCGCCTGATGGGCGCAGCCCTGGTGTTGCCGGCGGCGATCGCCGTCGGCCAGTGGCTGCCGGTGCAGAGCTGGATGACTACCCCCGCTGAATCGGTTGCCCCGATCCGTAGCCAGCTGATTTTCCACGACAGGCCTTTGCCCGACGTACTGGCTGAAATTGAACAGCATCGTCGAGGGTTGGTCTGGGCGTCGGACGCACAATTACAATCTCTGCGTTTTACCGGCGCACTGCCCGCGCAAGATAGCGATGCCGCACTGGCTCTATTGCAGGCGTCCTTGCCAATCCGCATCGAAACCTACAGTAAATATCTGGTGCAGGTGCGGCGGCGCTGAGTCCTGTCGCAAGCTGCGCAATCGTCTTTTGCAGGAGCCCGGCTTGCCGGCGAAGGCGTTTTCATCGGCGCTGCATGACGTGGGGCCGTCTTCGCTGGCAAGCCAGCTCCTACCACAGACATCGTGAACGACACCGCCCCCCGTAGGAGCCCGGCTTGCCGGCGAAGGCGTTTTTATCGGCGCTGTATACCGTGAGGCCGTCTTCGCTGGCAAGCCAGCTCCTACCACAGACATCGTGAACGACACCGCCCCCCGTAGGAGCCCGGCTTGCCGGCGAAGGCGTTTTCATCGGCGCTGCATGACGTGGGGCCGTCTTCGCTGGCAAGCCAGCTCCTGCCACAGACATCGTGAACGACACCGCCCCCCGTAGGAGCCCGGCTTGCCGGCGAAGGCGTTTTCATCGGCGTTGCATGACGTGGGGCCGTCTTCGCTGGCAAGCCAGCTCCTACAGATGCCGTGAACGCCGCGAACCTCGTAGGAGCCCGGCTTGCCGGCGAAGGCGTTTTCATCGGCGTTGCATGACGTGGGGCCGTCTTCGCTGGCAAGCCAGCTCCTACAGATGCCGTGAACCTCGTAGGAGCCCGGCTTGCCGGCGAAGGCGTTTTCATCGGCGTTGCATGACGTGGGGCCGTCTTCGCTGGCAAGCCAGCTCCTACTGCCCGATTTCATTTCAGCCCGGTCATTGGAGTTAATACAGTCGATTCCATGAGCTACAACAATGACCAACCAGACCTTTTCCTTCTTTCGCCTGAGCGCTCTGGCGCTTGCCTTGAGCTGCGCGGTACCGGCCTTCGCCGACTCCGCGACAGACACTTATCACTTCGAACTGGCAAGCCAGCCGCTGGACACTGCACTGACGGCATTGGCCACGCAGACCGGGCTGTCCATCGGCGTCGATGCGGCGCTGTTGCGTGGCAAAACGGCGCCGTCGCTCAAGGGTGATTACAGCACCGAACAGGCACTCGATAGCCTGTTGCGCGACAGTGGCCTGCAATGGCGCTTCAGCGGAAAAAACAGCGTCACGCTACAACCGGCTCCGGCGCCGCTGGAACTGGGCAGCGGCTCGCTGTCCCTGTCCGACACCGTGGTGTCCGCCACACGCAGCGAGACCAGCATCGCCTCGATTCCCGGCACCGTGCAGTTGATTCAGGCCAGGGAGATCGCGCAACAATCGGCTGCCGGGCGCAAGGTGGCCGATATTCTCGGCACGCTGGTGCCCGGTCTGGCGCCCTCCTCCGGCACCATGAGCAATTACGGCCAGACCCTTCGCGGGCGTAATGTGCTGGTGCTGATCGACGGTGTTTCGCAGAACGCCAGTCGCGACGTTTCGCGCCAGCTCAACAGCATCGCGCCATCGAGTATCGAACGCATCGAGGTGGTTTCCGGTGCCAGCAGCCTTTACGGCGCGGGCGCCTCGGGCGGGATCATCAACGTCATTACCAAGCGTAACGAGGGGCAATCCCTGGCGATGAGCAGTCGCATAGGCCTCAGCAGCGCCGACAACCTCAATCGCAAAGGTTTTGCCTACGAAGTGTTCCAGAGCGTGACCGGGCGCGAAAAAGCCTTTGATTGGTACCTGTCCGCGGACCTGTTGCAACGCAATGACCAGTTCGATGGCAACGGCAATCGCATCGCCCAGGAAGCGTTTCAGGGCAGCGACATGGACACCGAGAGCCATGACCTGCACGCCAAATTCGGCTTCGATCTGGATGACGACCGACGCCTGAGCCTGTCCCTGCAGGATTACGAGGACAAACAAGACACCGGCTATGTGGCGGGCGCTCGCAATGGCGAGTCGGTGGCGATCAAAGGATTGCAGTTGAGCGACCAGCCGTTCACCCATAACCAGGCGGTGAATTTCAATTACAGCGATCGCGATCTGTTCGGCCAGCAGTTGATGGTGGAAAGCTACTGGCGCAAACAGCAGGCGCGGTTCTTCCCATACAACTGGGGCGCCAACGCCGGGGTCGTGGCTTCCGAGAGCGAAGCCGAGGTCTATGGCCTGCGCACCGCTGTGGAAAGCACACTGCCCTCGATTGGCAGCGCCACCGGTAATCTGGTGTGGGGCGCCGACTTCGAGAACGAACAAATCAGCCAGCAGGGTGACCGCTACAACGTCGACGGGTTGGCCTACACGCCAACCGGCCAGCGCTACGCCTTCGGCCCGGACATTGAAACCAACACCACGGCACTCTTCGCGCAATCGAGCTGGGACATTGGCGACTGGACCCTGCGCGGCGGTGCGCGGCACGAGTGGATTCACAGCGACGTCGCCGACAGCATTGCCTTTGGCGGCATCTGGCAAGCGGGCGTGACCGAGGTGTTGCCCGGCGGCACGCTGAAGTACGAAGACACCCTCTACAACCTCGGCGCGGTCTACCACATCAGCAGTGCGCAGGATGTGTTCGTCAACTTCAGCCAGGGCTTCTCGCTGCCCGATGTGCAGCGCTTCCTGCGTGATGTGCGCGGCAGTTACAACATCCAGGACCTCAACGCTCAAGCGATCAAGGTCGACAGTTACGAACTGGGCTGGCGCGGGGACTGGGAGTCGTTGCAGGCCAACGTCACCCTGTTCGAAAACCGCTCGGACGTAACGCAGTACTACGACTCCGTCACCCGTGCGCAACGGCTGATCGATCAGAAAGAACGTGTGCGCGGGGTCGAAACCAGCCTGACGTATCACCTCGATCAAGCCTGGTCGCTGGGCGGAACCTACGCCTGGACCAAAGGCGAAACCCGCCAGAACGGCGAATGGCTCGACCTGCCGGCCACGCGCATCTCACCGGCCAAAACCACCGCCTTCGTCGCCTTTGAGCAGGACGATTACAACCTGCGCTTGCAGGCCATGCGCCTGGACAGTTACGACGCCGGTTTTCAGGATGGCAACGGTCGTAAAATCGAAGGCTATACCACGGTCGACCTGCTGGCCGGCGTGGAACTGCCGGTGGGCAAACTGGACATGGGCGTCTACAACCTGAGCGATCGCAACTATGAAACGCTTTACATGCAGGCCAACGCGGCCGCGCCTTACCCTCATGCCGAAGGCCGTCGATTGGCGGTCAGCTATTCGGTGGATTGGTAAACGCGCGCGCTGTTCGTTCGTGGGGGGCGAATTGTGGTTAAAATGCCGCCCCTTTTACATGACCGACCTTGCCCGATGAACCCAGACGCCCTCTCCGTCCTCCACGACCATTTGCTGACTGCCCTTGCGGCTGCACCCGCAGAAACCCGTCGGCTGTTCCACGGCCGTGGCCGCTGCTGGCCGGGGCTGGAGCAATTGACTGTCGACTGGCTGCAGGGCGTGGTGCTGGTCTGCGTGTTCAAGGAGCCGCAAGCGTCGCAACTGGACGATTTGAAGCAGCGGCTGATGGCGATCACGCAGTCGCCTGCATGGACGACATCCGGCGCGCATACGTTGCTGCTGCAACATCGATACCTGCAGGAAAGCACCACCGAATGGCTGCTGGGGGAGCCGATCGACGAGATGACGATCACCGAGGGCGGCTTGCAGTATCGCGTGGACCTGGGCCGCAAACAGAACACCGGTCTGTTCCTCGACATGCGCTATGGCCGCGATTGGGTGCGGGCCAACTCGGATGGCAAACGGGTATTGAACCTGTTCGCCTATACCTGTGGGTTTTCGGTGGCCGCGATCGCGGGTGGCGCTACGCATGTGGTGAACCTGGACATGTCCCGCGCGGCCCTGAGCCGTGGCCGCGACAATCACCGGCTCAACGGGCATGACCTGAGCAAGGTGAGTTTTCTCGGCCATGACCTGTTCAAGTCATGGGGCAAAGTCATCAATAGCGGCCCTTATGATCTGGTGATCATCGACCCGCCGTCCTTTCAGAAAGGCAGTTTTCTGCTGACCAAGGATTATCAACGCGTACTGCGCCGGCTGCCGGAATTGCTCAGCCCACAAGGCACAGTGCTGGCCTGCATGAACGACCCGGCTTTCGGTGCGGACTTTCTCATCGATGGCGTCACCCGCGAAGCGCCGAGCTTGCGGTTTGAGCAGCGGCTGGAAAATCCGCCGGAGTTTCCCGACGCCGATGTTGAGTGCGGGTTGAAGGCGTTGGTGTTCAGGCAGGGTAGTTAGAGATCAAAAGATCTGTTGATGTTGATCCAACACCAGGCAGTTTGGTCGCGAAGATTAGACTAATGGTACTTGAGTGCCAGCCCTCGGCTTCTTACGATGGTTACACGTAGCGGTTGGAGGTTTAAGGCCGCTGCGTAGGTGATGAGTGAACTGAACCCCAATAAGCTCACCACTTGTTTCATGCGCATCTTGAGCCTCTGGCTCTACTTCCTCCCCATCAAAGAGCTTCGAGGCTCTTTTTTTGTCTGTAAAAAACTCCAGCAATCTTAAAACCGGGCATCCGAGCGCAGTAGGCTAAGCTTTCAGCAGCTCATTGCTCACGATGCTCGATTCTGCAGGTTTTGGTTTTTTCTGGAGAGCGTCTGCAACAGCTATTTCAGACAGGCCCAAACCTTTCACGCAGGATTGACGTGATGACCGAGCCCCTTCTCAGCTTTGATGCACTCAAGCGCGCCGCTGCCGCAGGCGAGATCGATACCGTGTTGGTCTGCATGGTCGACATGCAAGGACGACTGGTCGGCAAGCGATTCCAGGTCGAGTTTTTCATCGACAGCGGTCATGAAGAAACCCACTGCTGCAATTACCTGCTGGCCGACGACATCGACATGGAACCGGTGCCGGGTTATGCCGCGGCCAGCTGGAGCAAAGGCTATGGCGATTTTGTCCTGAAACCCGACATGGCCACGTTGCGTCGCGTGCCCTGGCTTGAGTGCACGGCACTGGTGCTCTGCGATGTACTCGATCACCACCATCGGCGCGACCTGCCGCACAGCCCCCGGGCAATCCTGAAAAAGCAGGTCGAGCGCCTGCGCGAACGCGGCTATACCGGCATGTTCGCCTCGGAGCTGGAGTTCTATCTGTTCGACGAGAGCTATGAGGCGATCCACGAGCGCAACTACCACAAGCCGAAGACCGCCGGCCATTACATCGAGGATTACAACATCCTGCAGACCACCCGCGAAGAGCCGGTACTGCGGGCGATTCGCAAACACCTGCAGGCCTGCGGCATTCCAGTGGAAAACTCCAAGGGTGAATGGGGGCCGGGGCAGGAAGAGATCAACATTCGTTATGCCGATGCCCTGACCATGGCTGACCACCACGTCATCATCAAACACGCCTGCAAGGAGATCGCGCAACTGCAGGGCAAGGCGATCACGTTCATGGCCAAGTGGCGCTATGACGCCGCCGGTTCCAGCAGCCATGTGCACAATTCGCTGTGGGACAAGAATGGCAAAAAATCGCTGTTCTTCGATCCCAAGGCCGAGTTCGGCATGTCGAAGCTGATGCGCTCGTGGGTGGCCGGACAGCTCAAATACGCCAACGACATCACCTGTTTTCTCGCGCCCTACATCAATTCGTACAAGCGCTTTCAGGCTGGCACCTTCGCCCCGACGCGGGCGGTATGGAGTCGGGACAATCGCACGGCGGGTTTTCGTTTGTGTGCGGAAGGCAGCAAGGCCATCCGCATCGAATGCCGCATCGGCGGTGCCGACCTCAATCCCTATCTGGCTTTTGCTGCCTTGATCGCTGCCGGGCTGGCCGGTATCGACGAGAAGCTCAACCTCGCGCCGCCCTTCGAGGGCGATGCCTACGTCGACGAGCATTTGCCTGAAGTGTCGAAAACCCTGCGCGACGCCTGCGCAGCACTCAAGGCCTCGAGCATGTTGCGCGAGGCGTTCGGTGATGAAGTGATCGACCACTACGTGCACACCGCCGACTGGGAACAGAAAGAGTACGACCGGCGAATCACCGATTGGGAACTGCAGCGCGGCTTCGAGCGCTATTGAGCACACACCATGACTGAGATCGTTCAACTCATCTCCCCGGTCGATGGCCGGGTCTACGCCGAACGCCGTCGGACCGATGCGGCGCAGATCGACCAGGCACTGGAGGCGGCCGCAACCGCCCAGGCGCAATGGCAGCGCCGGCCACTGAGCGAACGCGCCGCGTTTTGCAGCGCTGCGGTGGACGCAATGCTGGCGATGCAGGCCGACATCGTGCCTGAGCTGGCCTGGCAGATGGGCCGCCCGGTACGCTTTGGCGCTGGCGAGCTGCGTGGTTTCGAAGAACGTGCGCGGCACATGATCGCCATTGCGCCTGAGGCGTTGGCAGCGATTGAACCTGCGCCTGTCGCCGGTTTTCGGCGCTGTATCAAACGTGAACCGCTGGGTACGGTGCTGGTCGTTGCACCGTGGAATTATCCCTATCTGACGGCGGTGAATACGATCATTCCGGCGCTGATGGCCGGCAACAGCGTGATCCTCAAACACGCCACGCAAACGCTGCTGGTCGGCGAGCGTTTCGCCGAGGCCTTGCGCCGCGCCAATCTGCCCGAAGGCCTGTTTCACAACTTGCTGCTCGATCATCAGCAGATCGCCGCGATGATCGTTTCAGGACGGGTGCATCAGGTGAACTTCACCGGTTCAGTCGACACCGGCAAGGCTATTGAAACCGCCGCCATGGGCCGCTTTCTCGGCGTGGGTTTGGAGCTCGGTGGCAAAGACCCCGCCTACGTCCGGGCAGACGCCAACCTTGAACATGCGGTGGATAATCTGGTGGACGGCAGCTTCTTCAATTCCGGACAGAGCTGCTGCGCCATCGAACGTATCTATGTCGATGAAAAAATCTACCCGGCCTTTGTCGAACGCTTCGCCGCCCTGGCCCGTCAATACGTGCTGGGCAACCCGCTGGACGAAGCCACTACCCTTGGCCCGATGGTGAGCCCGAGCGCCGCTGAGTTCGTGCGCGGGCAGATTGCCGATGCCCTGTCACAAGGGGCCAGGGCGTTGATTGATCCAAAGGACTTTCCCGCCGACGCGCCGGGCAGCACCTACCTCGCGCCGCAGGTACTGGTGGACGTCACCCACCAAATGTCGGTGATGCGCGAAGAAAGCTTTGGGCCGGTGGTCGGCATCATGCCGGTGCCCAGCGACGACGAAGCCATCGCCTTGATGAACGACAGTGAGTTCGGGCTCAGCGCTTCCATCTGGACCCAGGATCTCGCCGCTGCCGAACGCATCGGCGACGAGATCGCCACCGGCACCGTGTTCATGAACCGCTGCGATTATCTGGACCCGGCCCTGGCCTGGACCGGGGTGAAAAACAGCGGGCGCGGCGTAACGCTGTCGCGCCTTGGCTATGAACACCTGACCCGGGCGAAATCCTTCCATCTGCGCCACGAGATCTGAGCCATGAGCCTGACCGCAAACTGGAACTACCCCACGAGCATCCGCTTTGGCGTTGGCCGCATCGCCGAACTGGCCGAGGTCTGTCGCAGCCAAGGGATTCAGCGACCGTTGCTGGTCACCGACAGTGGCCTGGCGCGTACGCCGATCACCACGGCGGCGCTGGAATCCTTGCGCTCTGCCGGCCTCGGTGTAGCGCTGTTTTGCGACCTCAAGCCCAATCCGATTGAAGCCAACCTGGCGGGTGGGCTCGATGCCTGGCGTGCTGGCAAACATGATGGCGTGGTCGCTTTCGGCGGTGGCAGCGGGCTGGATATGGGCAAGCTCATCGCGTTCATGAGCGGCCAGACCCGACCGGTTTGGGATTTCGAAGACATCGGCGACTACTGGACACGCGCCGATGAAAGCAGCATCGCCCCGGTCATTGCGGTGCCGACCACCGCAGGCACCGGTTCCGAAGTCGGCCGTGCGGCGGTGATCATCGACGAACGTACGCACACCAAACGCATCATTTTTCATCCAAAAATGATGCCAAGGGTAGTCATCAGCGACCCGGCCCTCACCGTCGGCATGCCGGCAAAAGTCACCGCCGGCACCGGCATGGATGCATTTGCCCATTGCCTGGAATCGTACTGCGCTCCCGGTTTTCATCCGATGGCCGAAGGTATCGCGGTGGAAGGCATGCGCCTGGTGGCCAATGCCCTGGTCCGAGCCGTACACACCCCCTCCGACCTCGACGCGCGCGCGCAAATGCTGGCGGCTGCCGCGATGGGCGCCACCGCTTTCCAGAAAGGGTTGGGCGCCATTCACGCGCTTTCGCATCCGGTGGGATCCCTGTACGACACCCACCACGGCATGACCAATGCCACTTTCATGCCCTATGTGCTGAAGTTCAATCGCCCGGCCATCGAAGAACGCATCACCCGTCTGGCGGCTTATTTGCGTCTGCCCTCCCCGGGGTTCGACAGCTTTCTGGCCTTTGTTCTCAAGCTGCGCAAAGACGTCGGCGTGCCGCATACGCTGTTTGAGCTGGGCGTGGATGACAAGCAGGCCGATCTAATCGCGGACATGGCGATTGTCGACCCCTGCGCCGGCGGCAACCCGTTGCCGTTGACACGAACGGGGGCGGCAGAAATTTTCGACGCGGCGTTTCACGGCCGCCTTTAAGCGGGTTAGAGACAGGAGCAGTACGACAGGGGGTTGAAGACAAACCCATTCGGCAACGCATCACGCGGATGGATGTGGATCAAAACCTGAACAAGAGCACACGTTATGAGTCCAGTAAGCCAACCCGGCGCCACCGCGCCGCAAGACGACGACCTCAAGGTGTTGCACAGCATGGGCTATGCCCAGCAACTCGCGCGACGAATGGGCGTTTTCTCCAACTTTGCCATTTCCTTTTCGATCATTTGCATCCTCTCGGGTGGCATCAACTCGCTGGCACAGGGCACCTCGGGTGCGGGCGGTGCGGCAATCGGCATCGGCTGGCCACTCGGCTGTCTGATCTCCGGGGTTTTCGCCATGGCCATGGCACAGATTTCCTCGGCCTACCCCACCGCTGGCGGCCTCTATCACTGGGGCTCGATTCTCGGTAATCGCTTCACCGGCTGGCTGACGGCCTGGTTCAATCTGTTGGGACTGATCACGGTGCTCGGCGCGATCAACGTCGGTACCTATTACTTCTTTTTCGGTGCCTTCGGACCGGCCCTGGGAATGGAAGACACCATCACCACACGGATCACTTTCCTGGCGATCCTGACCGGCGTCCAGGCCTTGTGTAACCACTTCGGCATCGGTCTGACGGCTAAGCTCACCGACTTCTCGGGCTACCTGATCTTCGCCACCGCGATCGCGCTGACCATCGTCTGCCTGATCGCCGCCCCCAGCTATGACTTCGCCCGGTTGGTGACCTTCGGCAACTATTCCGGCGAGGCCGGCGGCAACGTCTGGCCACAGGTGTCGAATGGCTGGGTTTTCATGCTCGGCCTGCTCTTGCCGATCTACACCATCACCGGCTATGACGCCTCGGCGCATACCTCCGAAGAGACCCATCAGGCATCCGTGTCGGTACCGGTCGGGATGGTCAGCTCGGTGGCCTGGTCGTTGCTGTTCGGCTGGGTCATGCTCTGCTCGTTTGTACTGATGCTGCCGAGCATGGACGAAGCGGCGAAGCAGGGTTGGAATGTGTTCTTCTGGGCGATGGACACTCAGGTGAACCCGGCGATCAAGATGGCGCTTTACGTAGCGATTTTCATCTCGCAGGTTCTCTGCGGGCTGGCGACCGTGACCTCGGTTTCACGCATGATCTTTGCGTTTTCCCGTGACGGTGGCCTGCCCTTCTCGAAAACATTGGCCTCGGTCTCACCGACCCATCGCAGCCCGGTGGCGGCGATCTGGACCGGCGCCATTCTTGCGGTGCTGTTCGTGTGGGGATCGTCCCTGGTGTCGATCGGCGAAACGCCGGTTTACACGATTGTGGTCTCCTGTACGGTGATCTTTCTGTTCTTCTCTTTCATCATTCCCATCGTGCTGGGCCTGTTTACCTACGGAACCCCGAAGTGGCCGCACATGGGGCCATGGAACATGGGGCGCGGGTTGTATTCGTTATTCGCCATCCTCTCGATCCTCTCGATGGTGCTGATCTTTGTCATCGGCATTCAGCCGCCGAACGATTGGGCGCTGTACATCACCCTCGGTTTTCTGATTCTGACGGCGATCGTCTGGTTCGGCTTTGAAACCCGACGCTTCCAGGGCCCGCCCGTGGGCGACATGATCATCAAGCGTCAGGCAGAAATCGCAGCAGCTGAAGAGGCGTTGAACAAACAGGCTGGGAGCTGATTGCCACGCTTTTCGTAGGAGCCAGGCTTGCCGCAATGCCAGTCAGTTAAGCCGCGAAACCCTGTAGGAGCGAGCTTGCTCGCGAAGACGGCGGCACAGCAAACATTGAGGTTGCCTGACCCACCGCTTTCGCGAGCAAGCTCGCTCCTACAGGAATTTCGCTTAACTGACTGGCATTGAGGCTTGCCGGCGAAAGTGCACTAAGGACGCCTTCGCCGGCAAGCCTGGCTCCTACATGTCCGGGCGCCGAATCACAATCTGGATCAACCAACAGGAAGCACGCAGATGGACCGTCTCACAGCGAAAGATTTTGCTCCTGAACTGCTCGAACTCTACGACTACTACGCCCACGGCAAAATCAACCGGCGAGAGTTTCTTGATCGTGCGGCGCTGTTCACCTTGGGCGGCTTGACGGCGACGACCCTCCTCGCCGCCCTGAGCCCGAATTATGCGTTGGCCGAGCAGGTGCAATTTACCGACCCGGACATCATCGCCGAATACATCACCTACCCCTCACCCAAGGGTCACGGGCAGGTTCGTGGTTATTGGGTGCGCCCTGCGAAAGCCACCGGCAAGGTGCCGGCGGTGGTGGTCGTGCATGAGAATCGTGGGCTCAACCCTTACATCGAGGATGTCGCCCGGCGCCTCGCCAAAGCGGGGTTCATCGCACTCGCCCCTGACGGTCTGACCTCGGTGGGTGGCTATCCCGGCAACGACGACAAAGGCCGGGAATTGCAGCAGACCGTCGACCCGGAAAAACTCATGAATGACTTTTTCGCCGCCATCGAGTGGCTGATGAAACATGAGGCAACCAGCGGGAAAGTCGGAATCACCGGCTTCTGTTATGGCGGTGGAGTCGCCAACGCTGCGGCCGTGGCCTATCCGGAACTCGGGGCCGCCGTGCCCTTTTATGGCCGTCAGGCAAAGCGGCCGGCAAGACCTATGAAGCCTATATCTATCCAGGCGTTAATCACGGTTTCCATAACGACTCTACACCTCGATACGATGATGCCGCCGCCAGGCTTGCCTGGGACCGGACACTGGTCTGGTTTCGGCGTTACTTGGCTTGATTAATCAAATACGAATAATGGCGATAAAGAATTTAACGTTTATGAAGAAGTCACTGAACAGGTCTCCCTTCATCGCCAATCTTAATATTGAATACACCGCCCCCTAACCCATCGCGATTAATAAAATAATATTAAAAATTACTCTTCCGTTGCCCATTGCATATTTATCCGCGCCTGCTTAACTGCACAAACTGCTAATAACAGCAGTGCCCGCAAAACACCACGGAAGGAATCGTTATGAGCAGTTCAACTCGCCATAGCATGCCCCCCTATGGGGTGGCCATCCAAGGCGCGATCAAGGCAGGCGACCTGCCGCAAATGAAGACGCTGTTGAAACAACGCGATGCATCCACACCTGAAAACAAAGAGCTAAGTAACGCTTACGAGCAGCTGGCCAAGGAAGTCGCACGCCTGGAAAAGCACTAACCGCTATTTCCGCTCCCCTTATTGCAATGGAGGCAATAACCATGTCTGGTTCTAATCAGCAATTTGTCGGTTTGTTCCCGCTCGGCTACCGAATGGGTACTTCGATGCCGGGTGCACAAAGTCTGGCACTCAATCTTCTGGTCTTTACCCCTGATGAGACTGTCAACGGCACCGCGGCAATCACTCAGGCGACCAACCCGCCTCTGGATGTGCATTCTGATGTCTGGGGCGAATACACCTACCTGACGGTCATGTCACCCGGCGTCAGCAAAATCCTGATCACCGCCCAAGGCAATCACGGCGGCTCAGGCTCGAATTCCATCGTGAATTTCAAGTTGCAACTGGTGGTGGGCACCGACTGGAAAGAAGGCGTCGCCAACTATTCGTACTTGAATGGTCAGCAGCAGTGGATCGAGGTCAATAATGCTCCCGCCCATCTCATTGAGGCGGTACCGTCCCACGTCTCCCCGCTGCCGTTGGAACCCGGCCCGGTGATTCCGCCGGAATCATCATATCCACCGATCATGCCGCTGTACGCCGCACCGATTCAAAGTGCAATGGCCAGTGGTGACCTGGCCCAGATGAAAAACCTGTCGCGTCTGGCCCAGCAGCAACTGGATCAGCAACCCCAACTGCAGAGTGCGCTTGAAACGGCCAAGGAAGAAATCAGCCGGCAGGAACGCCGCTGACTCGACCACGAAATATGCCCGACTTGTCTTGAATACAAATAAGGGAGTAGCACCATGTCAATCGGACTTTTTCATACCCGCCTCAATGTCAGCAATCACCTGCTGGGCGCACCGGTTTTAACCCTCGATCTGCTGGTGGATACCGCAAAGAAAAAGGTCAGCGGAATTGCCAGTATTTTCCAAAGCACCTACCCGCCCCTCAACTTCCGTGCCCGTGTATGGGGTGAGTACGCCGAGGCCAAACTGGTGCCGACGGCCGAGAACCACATCATCCTCACTCTGGCGGGCAGCCCAAGCGGCCCTCTCAGCCAGATCGCCCAGACCTTCGGTTTGAAGGGCATTTTAGGCGGCGATTGGGCGAGCGGTTATGCCGACTACAAGTACGAGAATCAGGGCCAATGGCATTACGTGAAACACGCAGCCGTCAGCCAGGCTCCCGTTATCGTGCGACCAGAGCATCCGCACCATGCCGTGCCGCTCTACGCCGTCGCGGTGCAGCAAGCGCAAACCAGCGGTGACCTGGCGCAACTGAAGGCCGTGGTCAGCCAGGGTGAGCAACAACTGGCCCACAGCGGTGCACTGCGCAACGCGCTGGACCAGTTGAACGTTGAAATCGCCCGGCTGGAGGCCCGCTAACCCACGTAACACCGCAATCCATGTAGGAGCGAGCTTGCTCGCGAAAGCGGTGTGTCAGGCGACATCAATGTTGATTGTGCCGCCGCCTTCGCGAGCAAGCTCGCTCCTACAGGTTCCGCGCAAAAGGTAAATCCGGTCGCGCCACTGTCCCAAGGAAGGCGCGAACACTTCGATGGATTCGTGCCGCGCACGCGTTGTGCGCAAGGATTTCCCATGTCAGACAGTCGCCCCGCCCGCTACCTCAGTGAAACCGACCTCAAACGCTACGTGCCGGTGCATGTGGTCTGGGAAATCACCCTGGCCTGCGATCTCAAATGCCTGCATTGCGGCTCACGCGCCGGCCATCGACGCCCCGACGAATTGAACACCCGGGAATGCCTGGACGTCATCGATTCTTTGGCCGCCCTCGGTACCCGCGAGGTCACCCTGATCGGAGGTGAAGCCTATTTGCGCAAGGACTGGACCCAACTGATCCAGGCCATCCACGATCACGGCATGTATTGCGCCATACAAACCGGTGGACGCAATCTGACACCGGCGAAAATGCAAGCCGCAGTGGATGCCGGGCTCAATGGCGTCGGTGGTTCACTGGATGGATTGGCCCCGCTGCATGACGCGGTGCGCAATGTTCCTGGCTCGTTCGACAAGGCGGTAGACACCTTGCGACGCGCCAAACAGTCCGGGCTTGCGGTGAGCGTCAACACCCAAATCGGCGCGGCCACGTTGCCCGACTTGCCTGAGCTGATGGACCTGATCATCGGCCTTGGCGCCACTCACTGGCAGATCCAGCTGACGGTCGCGATGGGCAATGCCGTCGATCATCCGGAGCTGTTATTGCAGCCGTATCAACTGCTGGAAGTGATGCCGTTGCTGGCGCGTCTGTATCGCGAAGGTGTCGACCGCGGCCTGCTGATGAACGTGGGCAACAACATTGGTTACTACGGTCCTTATGAACACATGTGGCGTGGTTTCGGTGACGACCGTGTGCACTGGAGTGGCTGCGCCGCCGGCCAGACCGTGCTGGCGCTGGAAGCCGACGGCACCGTCAAGGGTTGCCCGTCATTGGCAACGGTGGGGTTTTCGGGCGGCAACGTACGCACCATGAGCCTGCACGATATCTGGCACTACAGCGAAGGCATGCACTTTGGCCGACTGCGCGGCGTCGAAGATCTGTGGGGTTACTGCCGAAGCTGTTACTACAACGATGTCTGCCGTGGTGGCTGCACTTGGACCTCGCACTCGCTGCTCGGCAAACCCGGCAATAATCCTTATTGCCATTACCGTGCGCTGGACCTGCAAAAACGCGGGCTGCGCGAGCGCATCGTCAAACTCGAAGATGCAGCCAAGACCTCCTTCGCCGTCGGACGTTTTGACCTGATCACCGAACGCATCGATACCGGCGAGAAGGTCAACAGCGTCAGCGACAGCGGCCAGGTGATCAAACTGGCCTGGGCGAACCAAGGCCAGAAATCACCGGACGAAGGACGTATTCCACCGCAACTGGCGCTGTGTCGCGGCTGCTTGCAATACATCCATGCGCACGAAGTGACCTGCCCCCACTGTGACGCCGATGTCGCCGCCGCTGAAGCTGTGCACCAGACAGACCGTGCGCGGCAACAAGCGATTATCAACACCCTGACGGGTCTGTTGGGGGTGCAGCAAAATACCTTGATGTGACATTCGTCACGCACAAAAAACGCCCTGTAGGAGCCAGGCTTGCCGTAATGCCAGTCAGTTAAGACACGGAACCCTGTAGGAGCGAGCTTGCTCGCGAAAGCGGTATATCAGGCGACATCAATGTTGACTGTGCTGCCGTCTTCGCGAGCAAGCTCGCTCCTACAGGAATTTCGCTTAACTGACTGGCATTGAGGCTTGCCGGTGAAGGGCGTCCTACAGAGCGCCTTCGCCGGCAAGCCTGGCTCCTACCAAAAGCCAAGGTGGCCCATCCGCAAATCTGACCTCCAGCCATTCCTTGAATGCCATGAGCGTCGCCGGTGTGAACGCGGCAGATGCTCGCACCAGATAAATTCCGCCCTGGGCATCCAGATCCCACTCCGGCAGAACGCGAACCATCTGGCCGTTGGCAATTTCCCGGCTCATCAGCCACTCGCCAGCGCCCAAAATACCGACGCCGGCCTTGGCCGCGGCGAGCAACGCCTCGCCGTCGTTCGAGGTCAAGGTTCCCCTGGTGATGACCCTCTCCTGCCGATCACCCTTCGACAAACGCCATTCAGGAAACGCCGCAAGGCCGGTAAAGCCCAGGCAGTTGTGCTCGCTCAGTTGTTTCGGACTGGTCGGTAAACCATGCTGCTCTATATAACTCGGTGAAGCGCATAGAATGCGGCGATGATCGCTGAGCTTCTTCGCGACGAGGCGGTTGTCGTTCAATTCGCCGATACGAATCGCCGCATCGAATCCTTCCCCAATGATGTCGACGACGCGATCGCTGTAATCCACCTCGATGGAGACCAGCGGATGAGCCGCCAGAAATTCCGGCAACATCGGCGCCAGCCACAGGCGCCCCATCGCGGCAGGAAAAGCCAGGCGCAAGACGCCACGAACCTGCGCCGCGCCCAGTGACGCTTCCTGTTCAGCCTCGATGATCAGCCCCGTGGCAGAGCGCAGGCGTTCGACAAGGCGGTTGCCGGCATCGGTCAACCGCACTTGCCGCGTCGTACGTTCCATCAGCCGCACGCCCAAGCGCTTTTCCATGGCTGCCAGGCGCTTTGAAATCACCGTCGGATGGCGTTGCAGCAACCGTCCGGCGGCCACGAACGAATGCGCCGAGGCAACCGCGAGAAGCGCTGCAATTTCATCGATGTGGCGGCTGTCCAGTGGGTTCACAAAACACTCTTTTTTCAGATAACAGACGATCAGGGCTTGAGGACGATCGCTCCGCGAGATTGGCCGCCTTCCAGATCGGCATGAGCCCGGGCTACATCGGTCAATGCATAGCGGCCCCAGATGCCGGGCGTGATTATGCCCGCCTCGACCGCGGCCAGTACATCCTCGGCCCGCTGCCGATATTCGGTGATACCCGTGGTGTGCGCAGCGAGTGAAGGACGGGTCAGGAACAACGAGCCCTTGGCATTGAGCGTGCCCACTTCGACCGCTGTCGGCGCCCCGGAGGATGCCCCGAAAGACACCATCAACCCACGCGGCCGCAAGCAGTCGAGCGACGCTTCGAACGATACTCGCCCGATGGGATCGTAGACCACATCGGCTTTCTTGCCGTCGGTGATCTTTGCGACATCCGCGGCCAATGTTTGTGCATTGAACACCAGCACCGCATCGCAGCCCAGCGCCTTGGCGGTCTCGACACTTTCGGCCCGGGAGACAACGCCGATGACAAAAGCCCCCAGGTGTTTGGCCCACGTCGCCATGATCTGCCCGAGGCCGCCCGCTACGCCATACAGCACCAGGGTGGTGCCGGGGCCGACCGGATAAGTCGTCTTCAGCAGGTACTGCGCGGTAATGCCTTTGAACAACACCGCGGCGGCCTCTTCAGCCGTCAACCTATCGGGAATTGGCACCAGCCGCTCGGCCGGAAACAGCCGCGCACTGGCGTAAGCGCCGATAGGCCCTGTTGCGTAGGCCACCCGATCACCCACCTTGACGTTACTCACATTCGCGCCGATGGCGGCAACCCGGCCAGCGCCTTCAAGGCCCAGACCCGACGGCAATGGCAGCGGCACGGCACCTTTGCGCTGACTCACATCGAGGAAGTTGACGCCAATCGCCTCCTGCTCCAGCCAGACTTCACCCGGCCCCGGCTCACGCGCCGTCACTTGCTCGATGGTCATCACCTCAGGTGCGCCGGTGTGTGCGATACGAACGACAGAAACCATTGCCTGACTCCTTCACTTCAGCGCAGCCCATCTGCGCCATGTGCGGGAAGTATCGGTATTCGATTTCAGGTGAACAATACAGCTTCACTGCAGTTCATTACTGCATGTGGTGCAGCAGTGTGAATCTCGCAGCGTAAGCGCGATTCCCAGTGCCAGGACGATCAACACCATGGCGACGGCAAACGTTATCCGCATACCGTTGGCGATGGCAGCGGGAGATGCCGTGGTGATGTCTGGCGTCGCCGAGGCAAAGGCGAACACCGCGCCCATGACCGAGGCGCCGGTGATGAGGCCGAGATTGCGCGACAGGCTGAGCATGCCGGCAATCACGCCGCGCTGGTCCGGGCGGATGTCGGTCATGATCGCGGTGTTGTTGGCCGCTTGGAACAACGCATAGCTGGCAGTAATCACCGCGATGGGCGCGAGATAACCGAGGATGCCGAAACCCGCTGGCATCATGGATAACGCACCTGTGCCGAGCGCCATTGCGAGGAGCCCGACAAGGGTCATGCGCCGAGTGCCAAAACGGTCCACCAGGCGACCGGCCGGCACACCGGTCAGCGCCGCCACCAACGGGCCGACCGACAAGGCAAGGCCGACAAGCGCTGTACCAAGCCCAAGCGCACCCGAAAGATAAAACGGCCCGACCACCAGCGTCGCCATCATCACCGTCGAAACGAGCGTGCTCATGGCCAGGCTCGCGCTCAATCCCGGCTCCCGGAACAGCGCCAATTTAATCAGTGGTGATGCAACCGTGGTCTCAACGAATATAAAAAGCCCAACGCCGAAAACAGCCGTCAGCAGCAGCGCGATATTGAGCGGACCAAAATCACCATGCCCGATCGTCATGGCCAGCGCATACGCCCCGAGCGTCAGCGCCAGCAGCAACGTGCCTGCCTTGTCGAAACCCACCCGCCCTGTTTTCTCTCGCTGAGAATCCGCAGGCAAATAGCGATACGCGAGCCAGATATTCAGAATACCCAGCGGCACGTTGAGCAGAAAAATCGCCTGCCAACCTGCGCCTGCGATCAACATCCCACCGAGCGACGGTCCCAGCGTGGTGCCGATCGCCGACGTCGTGCCGAGCAATCCCATGGCCCTGCCAGTCTGCGCTTTCGGCACCGTCTCACCGACAAACGCCACGGTCAGTGCCAGCATGATCGCCGCCCCGAGCCCTTGCACTGCCCGAGCGCCAACCAGCCACCCGAGCGACGGTGCGACACCACACGCCAGCGACGACAGGGTAAAAATGCCGATGCCCGCCAGCAGCAAACGTCGACGGCCGACGAGGTCACCGAGTCGTCCGACGCTGACAATCAGCGTGGTGATCGCCAGCAGATACGCCAGAACGATCCACTGCACCTCCTGAAAGGAAGCATCGAACGCCTCGGCTAGTGTCGGCAAACCCGCGTTGGCGATGCTGGTGTCGAGTGAGGGCATCAACATCGACAGCGAAAGACTGGCGAGCGCCCAGCGGACCGAGCCTGATTGAGTGATGAGTTTCATGGTTTGGCCACATTTTGAAAGGTAGATCAGCAGCGTATGCCTGGGCGTGATAAGGCGGAAGACGCATGACTTGCACTTGATAGATGCGTTTGACGCCATGTCATCCGCACGCCGTGCTAACGTTGGGACATGACGACTCCCGACCTGAATTTACTGATTACCCTGGATGTGCTGCTCGCCGAAGGCAGCGTCGCACGCGCCGCCCAACGACTGCGCCTGAGCCCCTCAGCCATGAGCCGGGCGCTGGCGCGATTGCGCGAAACGACGGGCGACCCGCTGCTGGTCCGGGCCGGACGCGGGCTGGTGCCGACGCCCCGGGCGCTCGAACTGCGCGAACACGTCAGTCGCTTGGTGCAAGACGCAGAAGCCGTTTTGCGTCCCGCCGAACAACTCGACCTCAAGCAACTTGTGCGAACGTTCACCCTGCGTACCAGCGATGGTTTCGTCGAAAACTTCGGCCCGGCGTTGATAGCTCGCGTCAGTGAGGAAGCGCCCGGCGTGCGCTTGCACTTTGTGCAGAAGCTGAACAAGGACAGCGCCGCGCTACGCGACGGTTCGGTCGACCTGGAAACTGGCGTGGTCGGCGGCACCACGAGCCCTGAGGTGCGCACCCGGGCGTTGTTCGAAGATCGCTTCATCGGCGTCGTGCGTATGGGGCATCCGCTGAGCCAGGGCAAGGTCACCGCTTCCCGTTATGCCGCTGGCAGGCACATCCTGGTCTCGCGGCGCGGGCTCGATAAAGGGCCGATGGATGAAGCCTTGAAGGGGTCGGGACTGGAGCGCGAGATCACCACCATCGTCGGCGGTTTCTCGGCCGCGCTGGCGCTGGCTCGCGCCTGCGACCTGATCGCCACCGTGCCCGCGCAGCACACCCGAAACCTGCGCGCCGGCCTGCACAGTTTTGACCTTCCGTTCGACCTGCCGCCGATCACCGTTTCGATGCTCTGGCACCCACGGATGGATGCCGATTCAGCGCATCGGTGGCTACGTGATTGCGTTCGGGAGGTTTGTGCGCAGCCCTAGAATTTCAGACCTGACCGCTTCATTTTTTCTGCAGCCCCTTCAACCGCAAACTCGCCCGCTGTACCGCCGCCATTTTTTCCGGACGCTTCATGCGCTTCCATTTTCTGATGTCGTCCTTGGTGCGGCCACAACTGACACACAGCTCGCCACTCAGCTGGCAAATGGAAACACACGGATTTTCGATATCCTTGGCCACGTTTCAACCCCGTGTGGAGCGCTTGGGCGCCAGGCGTTGCTGCCAGTTGCCGGCATTGGCGCGCTGACATTGTTCTTCAGAATCGAACTGCACATGGGCCGCTACCGGGCTGACGCGAACGTCCGCTTCGCTTAACGCCATGGCCGTCAGTTCGACCATGCGCTCGCCCTGCCCGCTCGCCAGCGCCTGATCCTTGTTGGCCTGCGTATCGAAGACCCAGATCACCCGCAGGCTGGAAGGAAAGACGTCGTAGTCGATTTCGTGGGTCAGCCAGCAGAACCCGACTATTTCCGCTTTGGCGGTTTCACACGCCTCGGTCAGGGTGGCAACCAGGCGACGTTCGATGTGGGCCTGATCGCGTTTGCTTAAAGACATCGGGTAAGGGTCCTTGGTGGGCGTCGATGGAAAGGGCTCATCATACGATACCGGGCTGATCCGAGAGTTACTGCGTCTGTGCCGCCGTCTTCGCGGGCAAGCCTCGCTCCTACAGAATCTACAAACGCCACAGAACCTGTAGGAGCGAGGCTTGCCCGCGAAGAGGCCCAAATACCCACCGCAAATCCCGGCCTTGGAAATGCCAATGATGAATATTGCGAGGGGCCAGATAAAAGAAAACGCCTATCACCCCCCAATACTCCACCTATTAGCTGACTGCTTTATAGGCGTCTAACCTTAATGCAGCGCTGGCGTTAGCCGGCCGGTTGAGACTTGATAAAAGATACGAATGAGTCAGAAGCGTACTAGGCTTGCCGTGGGCCACCGTGCTGGCAACTCGATTGCTGTTCTCCAGATTTCCCGTGTGACCACGACGATCGGTTGATCGAACGGCTACAGCCTATGTCATTGATTTCGCTCGTCGCTATTGCGCGCCCACCCCGGGCCGGATAGCCGGATGAATACGACCAAAGGTAGCGCACACATGGCAAATGAATCGAAATGCCCGTTCAATCACGCCGCCGCTGGTGGTGGCACGACGAACCGCGATTGGTGGCCCAACCAACTGAACCTGAAGATTCTGCACCAGAATTCGCGGCTGTCCGACCCCACGGATGAGGGCTACAACTACGCCGAAGCGTTCAAAAACCTGGACTTTCAGGCGCTCAAGCAAGACCTGAACGCGCTGATGACCGATTCACAAGACTGGTGGCCGGCAGACTTCGGTCACTATGGGCCGCTGTTTATTCGCATGGCCTGGCACAGCGCCGGCACCTACCGCACCGGTGACGGTCGTGGTGGTGCCGGTTCCGGTCAGCAGCGCTTTGCGCCACTCAATAGTTGGCCGGACAACGTGAGCCTCGACAAGGCGCGCCGGCTGCTTTGGCCGATCAAGCAGAAATATGGTCGCAACATCTCTTGGGCCGACCTGATCGTCCTCACCGGCAACGTCGCCCTCGAATCCATGGGTTTCAAGACCTTCGGTTTTTCCGGCGGTCGGCCGGACGTCTGGGAACCGGATGAAGCCGTCTACTGGGGCTCCGAAAGCAAGTGGCTGGCGGGCGACACCCGCTACGAACAAGACAAAAAAGAACCCATGCAGGAACCCGGCGAAGGCCCACTCGTCGCTGAGCCGGGGGAAAACGAGGATAGCCGTACCGACAAAGGTCGCAATCTGGAGAACCCGCTGGCCGCAGTGCAAATGGGCCTGATTTACGTCAACCCCGAAGGCCCGGAAGGCAACCCGGACCCACTCGCTGCCGCAAAGGATATCCGCGAGACCTTCGGGCGCATGGCGATGAATGATGAAGAAACCGTGGCACTGATCGCCGGCGGCCACGCCTTCGGCAAGACCCACGGCGCAGGCCCTGCCGATAATGTCGGTGCCGAGCCCGAAGCCGCTGGCCTTGAACAACAGGGCCTGGGCTGGAAGAGCACGTTCGGCAGCGGCAAAGGCGGCGACACCATCACCAGCGGCCTGGAAGTGACCTGGACCACCACCCCGACGAAGTGGAGCAACAACTACCTGGAAAACCTGTTCGGTTTCGAATGGGAACTGACCAAGAGCCCGGCGGGTGCGAGTCAGTGGACCGCGAAAGACGGCGCCGGCGCGGGCATCATTCCGGATGCTCACGACCCGTCGAAGCGGCGTAATCCGACCATGCTGACCACGGACCTGTCCCTGCGATTCGACCCGATCTATGAGCCGATTTCGCGACGTTTCCTCGAAAACCCCGATCAACTGGCCGACGCGTTCGCCCGCGCCTGGTTCAAGCTGCTCCACCGTGACATGGGCCCGCTCTCGCGCTACCTCGGCCCGGAAATGCCCAACGAAGAACTGCTGTGGCAAGACCCTCTCCCGGCGGTCGATCATGCCTTGGTCAACGACAGCGACATCGCCGCACTCAAGGGCAAACTCCTCGCTTCGGGCTTGACTGTCTCGCAACTGGTGTCGACCGCCTGGTCGGCAGCTTCCACCTTCCGTGGCTCCGACAAACGCGGCGGCGCCAACGGCGGACGCCTGCGTCTGGCTCCGCAGAAATTCTGGCAGGCCAATCAGCCTGAGCAACTGGCGAGCGTACTGGCGAAACTCGAGAGCATCCAGAACGAGTTCAACAGCGGCGGCAAGAAAATCTCGCTGGCAGACCTGATCGTGCTGGCCGGTTGTGCCGGCGTCGAACAGGCGGCGAAAAATGCCGGCCAGACCGTGACGGTGCCTTTCACACCGGGCCGGGTGGACGCCTCGCAAGAACAAACGGACGTCGAATCCTTCGGGTTCCTCGAACCCGCTGCCGATGGCTTCCGTAACTTCCTCAAGAGCAAATACCGCGTACCGTCGGAGGCTTTACTGATCGACAAGGCGCAACTGCTGACACTCACCGCGCCAGAAATGACCGTGCTCATTGGCGGCATGCGTGTGCTCAATACCAACGTCGGACAAACCCGACACGGCGTCTTTACGAAACAGCCGGAAGCGTTGACCAACGACTTCTTCAAAAACCTGCTCGATATGAGCGTGGAATGGAAACCGGTCTCTGACGACAACGAGGAGTTTGAAGGGCGCGACCGGAAAAACGGCGATCTCAAATGGACGGGTACGCGGGTTGATCTGGTGTTTGGTTCGAATGCGCAGTTGAGGGCATTGGCTGAGGTCTATGCATGCGACGATGCGAAGGAGAAGTTTGTGAAAGACTTCGTTGCGGCTTGGGACAAGGTGATGAATCTGGATCGGTTTGATCTGAGATGAAGTGAGCAGCATTGCTGAAAACCCGCAACGCCTCCCTGTATGGAGGCGTTGTGTTTTTTGCTGATCGCAGGAAGATTAAACGGGAGAAATCGTGGCGAGCGCACCAATCAGAATGGTCAACACCAGAAATCCACCCAGGAAAAATGCCATCTTGCCCATGGGGCCTCCTACGTTATGAGGTTGCGGTGCAGTGGCTACCGCAGCTGCTGACCGTGCTGTCATTGTGAGCCGCAGGTCGATCCCATTACAGATGCAGATAGTCAAGAAAAATACGGATCAGCACGACGCTCCCCGAAGTCCCCCACCGCGTAGATACCGTCTCACCGAGCAAGTGTAGGAGCTGGCTTGCCAGCGAAGACGACCTCACGTCATGCAGCGCCCATGAAAACGCCTTCGCCGGCAAGCCGGCTCCTACGGGGTCGGTGTCGTTCACGGCATCTGTAGGAGCTGGCTTGCCAGCGAAGACGGCCTCACGTCATGCAGCGCCGACGAAAACGCCTTCGCCGGCAAGCCTGAACTGGTCAAGTAAATCCGGACACCGTTTACGGTGTTTATGCCGCTCATCGCGCCACCTTCTGGTTAGCGTTTACCCTGGGTGCGGAGCGGCGGGAACGCACGATGGGCCAGAACAATTCTTCTTTCCAGCTTATCGGTGACAAGTGTTCGATTCCGTAGGCCGGCGGACGCCGACGGGTAATTTTTGCTGTTCCGAACAGTACATCCCAAAGAAATAACAGGTTGCCGAAATTGCCTTTGTAATGCGTAACGCCATCCTCGGCAGTCAAACCATGATGTGCAGAGTGAGTGGAGGGTGTGGAGAAGGTTCGCTCCAACACCCAGACAATCGGGCGTAACGCGGGGATGCGATAAAGTTTGTCGTCCCACGCAATGCTGCTATGTGCAGCGAAGATCACGGTCATTTTTACAATCAAATAAACGTAATAAACATGTGCAAGCCCAAGATAAATCAGCATGCCTGATAGCCAGATACCGGGCATCAAAAGATAGTAGAAACTGTTGTTGCGATAGACGATGCGTACACTCATATAGGGTGCGGAATGATGTGCACGGTGCAACGCATAAAGTGCGGGAACCCGATGAGTCAGGCGATGCCACCAATATTGGGTCATGTCATCCAGCAGTAAAAACAATACAAATCCAGCCATCCACGGGATTCCGGCCAACGCGTCTTTCATGTCCGGTACAGCCTGATACAGTATCTGGCCACTTAGCCACATGACTAAAGGGAATGTAACCGCCACCAATATGCCGGAGCCGACGACTTCAATGAGTACGTCACGTTTGCCGCTTGACGACTGACGAAACGAGGAACAGGCAAGCTCAAGCAAAATGAAGGCAAGGAAAATCCCGGCCACTATTACAGCAGGGTTATTGGCGAGCATTATTGTATTCATGGCACTCTCGATTTAGGCCCTTGCGGGCAATGCCTTGTCATTAGAAACCCAGGAGTCAGCCCTCCCAATGCGCGAAATGGACAGAATTGAGCGAGAACCGGCCAATCGCCCGCCCCAGCGCTTTCATCGAGGCAGGCTGGGCCAAGTGCTGGAGCGCTTCCTTGACAGCCAGGTTTCCCGAAAAAGCGCGGATTACAGCCTGATCGAACTGGATCAGCTTTGGCGCGAGGCGGCGCGCCTTGATCCGGCCATCGGGTTGAAACTGTTCGCACTGTTCACGCCTCAGGACTGGCACGTCCTGGCTTATCTTTGCCTGTATAGCCCCGACGTTTTGTCGGCGATGCACCTCTGGGCCCGGTATGCACCGCTTGCATCGGACACCGACAATGTGAGGTTGGTGAATGATGAAAATGGCGTCGGAATCGAGTTATGCGTCGACGCGCCAGGAGAGTTGGCGCGGTATGTCATCGAACACTACGGCGTAATGTCCATCGCGCAATTGCGACGTGGAACGGGGCAGGATGTGCAGCCGATTCTGGCAAAATTCATGCATTCGCGTCCGTCGTATTACAAGCAATACAGCCAGTGGTTTGGAGACCGTATCGAGTTTGACTGCCCGGTTAACTGCTTCTATTTCCGTGCTCAAAGCTTGAGTCTGCCGATGCAGACCCGTCATCACGGGATGTTGGAGTTATTGACTCAGGAACTGGATCGACGGATCGCCGCGCATCGCAACTTCAGCGGTTGGTCAGCCAAGGTTGCCGAAGGTGCGCGACGATCTCTGGCGAGGGGTGAAACGCCAAATCTGGACGATCTGGCAAAGGCGCTGCACCAGACGCCCAGAACATTACGCAGACGCCTGGAAGAGCAAGGCACGACTTTCAGGCAATTACTCGATCAGATTCGTGCAGAACTGGAACTGCATCTTGAGTTGCAAGGCGAGTCGTTAACGGAGATTGCAGCTCAATTGGGCTATAGCGATTTGACTGCTTATCTTCATGCCCGAAGTAGATGGCGTGACGTTAAATAACTGGTATTTGCGAAATCGCTGATAGAAAACTAGTTACCCCGTCCGCCACCAAACGACCATTCATCTGCCGCGGTAGTGGTAATCACCACCATGACGTCCTCAGAGTCGATGCCCGGCGCTCGACTCAGTCTCTCGACCAGGTTGCGATAGAAACGCTGTTTCGTTTCGATATCTCGAAGACGGCCGGCAGTAATCGCGATCAGCACAAAGTCATGGCTGCGCGGACCGCCCAGGTAGCCGGGATCAAATACCAGTTCGCCCACTTCATGTTGGTGAATGACCTGGAACCGGTCAGCCATCGGCACTTCGAAGCTTTCTACTAACGCGTCGTGCAGCCCCTGTGAGAGGGCCTGTAAATACTCGGCCGACTTTCCCCGGTGCAATGAAATACGTGCAATTGGCATAACGGTCTACTCCTGAAAAACCCACTGACAGGAGAAAACTATCAAGTCGCGATAATTCCGAATATCAGATTTAATGGCGACCATAGTCCTGAATGAGTGGATGATTCGATGCGCCGTCCGACCTTCGATCTTGATGTGCTGCGTACTTTCGTGACCGGTGTGGAGTTCAACAGCTTTGCCAAAGCCGCGGATCGGCTCAATCGCTCGACGTCTGCCGTGAGCGCCCAACTCAAGAAGCTTGAGGAACAGATAGGCACGCCAGTGCTGTCCAAATCCGGTCGAGGGCTGGTATTGACGCCGGTGGGTGAATCCCTGCTCAGCCATGCCCGCCGACTGCTTGAACTGAACGACAGCATTTTCCAGACCCTGCACGAAAGCCAGACCGCCGCAACGGTACGCCTGGGGCTTCAGGAAGACTTTGGTGAACACTTTCTCAGCGACATTCTGCGACGCTACGTCAAGATGTACCCGAGGGTGAGCCTCGAAGTCAGGATCGCGCGTAATACCGAACTGCTTACGTTGATCGACAGCGGTGGCCTGGACCTGGCCCTGACTTGGGACACAGGGCACAAGTCCCCTTATGCCACGCGCCTGGGTGAAACGCAGATGCACTGGATCGGACCTCGTGACACGCCATCGCTCAGCTGCTCTGTAGATTCTCCCCTGCCATTGATCATGTTCGACGCCCCTTGCGTATTGCGCAACGCGGCAATCCAGGCACTGGATGAGGCGCGGATTCCCTGGCGAATCGCGCTGACCAGCCCCAGCGTTGGTGGAATCTGGGCAGCCGTTGCTGCCGGTTTGGGCCTCACGCTGCGAACCCGCATTGGACTGCCTGGACATCTCGCCGTCATTGCCGGTCTACCCACCCTTCCTACCCTCGGCTACGTGCTTTATCGTGGAGCAGAACACCTGGCGCCAGCCACCCGACAATTGGCTGCATTGATACAAACCAGTCTGCAAGAGCAGGTGTTCACTCTCACTGGAGGCGCCACCGTTTGACGCTGCCTAAAGCAAGTCACCCAAGGTGTCGTACTTGTAATACTGGCTGTAATTCAGCACATCCCGGGGTGTGACCTTTTCCGGGAAGGGGCTGTACATCGGATCATCAATCCGATGGAACTTGAGCGAATCCGGGGCATTTCCCGCCGGTACGTAGGCTGCGGCGGGATGCTTCGCTTGCCATGCCGCCCAGAGCCGGTCGACATTGCAATGATGTAGAAAGAACACTGGGTCGTTCGGCGAGGACGACAACCCCATGTCACCACCGACCCACACATGGACGTTGTTATGAATGCGTTCTTCGCCCGCCCATCCCTCGATGCTGTTGCGCGCACCACCGGTGGATTGCGCCGCGTTGTAGGGCGCTTTGTCATACACCGGGTTTTCATGGATGACCTTGCGCACATTGGCTCGGCTGGGCAGCGACCCACCTCTTCCCAGATAGCGCACCAAGGGGCGGTTTACCCCGTCTAGTTCCATGGTGCGGCCATTACCCGTCAATCGCACCCGCCACTTCCCACTCACGAACTGTCCGAGGTACTCATCCGACCAGATGAGTGAAGCCCTCGGGTCCTGCAGTTCCGCGTCAGTGTTCCAGTCCCAGTACGGGATTCGAAAGTTGGGGTCGCTTATCGCCTTGCGAAGTAACGTTTCCAACCTCACGAGGAAGTAGCGATGCCATGGCAAGAATGATGGCCCGCCATGCGCAGCGTTCCTCGCCATCTGCCCGGCAGGCGTTGAAATCGTCATGGCCCGGTGGTGCCAGGCCACGAAGGAGTCATAAATCGAGAGATTGGCCTGTCCGGGCCAGGGATTCTGCGCGGGGTCCTTGAGCCGCTTTACCCCTTCAATGTATTTCTTAAGCGCCGGGAGATCATTGACCGCATTAGACCTGATCATGATGTGCTCCGTGGGCATGGTGGTCGGGGTGCTCTCCCCCATCGCCATCGCCCTTGGCGAAGGATTCCGGATAGGCATCGATCACCGCGGTCATCAAATCGAGAGCCGATCCGTAAGTGACGAATGGGGTTGCGTGCGTATGGACCTGGCCCGCATCGTCCACAAACAGATGCGCCTGGACCGGGGTCCCATCGACCTCCACCTGGTAGGTGGTCACGATCCGGACAACGTGTCCTTTGTGGTTAATCTCGCGAACAGTCCTGGCCTCATGTCCTGCGTGCGGGTCCACGTACTCAGGGAACTGCGCCTTGATCCATGCAGGGTGCGTTTTGTCAGGATCGGTGATGGATATCTCTGCGAGAGCACCTATGTCAGGCGGGCTCAATAGCACGTTGGGTTTTGTACCCGTTGGTTCGGGGCTGGAGACATTCTTCCGTGTCATGATTCCTCCTGGAGTGTGCCCCCGGACGATTGCCCGGACTGGCTGGAGGAAGTGTAGTTGGTAGCGGGTAGGCATGCCGTTGAACTCATCCGCCGGGCGGACTCGCTGTGGATTCACCCTACGGGCACCCAGCGATACGGCAGCATGTCGGTAATCTCACTCGCCCGTTGTGTCGGCAGGCGCGTGAGGATGCCCTTTAAGTAAGCATACGGATCATGCCCATTGAGCTTTGCTGATTGGATCAGGCTCATGATTCACTTTTACAGACGCATTCCCATCTCGCGACCATTGAGTGCACCCTAACGATTAAGCTAACAGGCGAGCAAAAGCGTAGCTTTTGCGAGTCCAGTGAGCGAAGCGAGCGGTGTTGAGCGCCTTGTCAGGCGTATTCAACGGAATGTTCCATTTAAAAATTTTCTGCCTCGGGCGCACGGAAGGCCTTACTGTAGTAGCCAGACTGGTCGAAACAGCAAACCTGCTTCTTGCCGGATGCAAGCATATCGCAGGCATCACCAATTCGTTTTGCGCGCGTCTTAAGTTGCTTGGCTGAAGTAATCCAGTGTATCCAGTCTACTCGTGCGATGGTCGTCGTATTGTTCCAAACTTTACGAGCCTCAGGAGTGGCTGCCAGTGCCTCCTGAAAATCTGGTGGGATGTCAGGCTCGGGTTCCTTCTTCACAGGGGCTAGCTCTACTGTAACGATATCCCCAACGGCCGCGCCTGCGGCTTCGTGTAACTCTCTACTTACCTGCAGCCAATGGCTCAGCTGACCATCCGGCTCAAGGGTTGCCTGGAAATGGTGCCCATTGATTGTGCCTTCAACTGTCGTCCTTCCTCGCCTCGGAAGCTGTTCACTCGCGTCTCTTGGCAGTACTACGAACGCCCACGACGTATCATTGCCAGGCTTTGCCGGACGAAGAAGCTTTGCTTCGAATCGGGATTTCACATCGATTGTTGTCATTGCAACTCCTCCAACTAATACGCCAAGCTCTGCTGCGGTAAAGATTCAGTGCAGAAAGTCGACGCTACCTATTAGCCACTAGTCTGTCCAGCGGCTGCTATCGGTCGATTAAAAGTCATTGGCTAATCGTTCCGCTTTGCACATCACCGCAAACCCGTAGCCGTTGGCAAAACACGCTCTCTAGCGCGAAGCGGTGATCCCTTTGTTCATCCGTGATTTAACGGTATGTTGAAGTCCTCAACTCAAGGACGACCCATGGCCATCCACGCACCCACCCCCACGCAAAAACACTTGGCAGTGTTAATCGACGCCGACAATGCCCCCGCAGCAATTGTTGAAGGTTTATTCGAAGAAATCGCCAAGTACGGTGTCGCCAACGTCAAGCGGATCTATGGCGACTGGACTGGCCCTCAGTTGGGTGGATGGAAAAAGGTGCTACTCGACCATTCGATTCAGCCTATCCAACAGTTCGCGTACACCAAAGGTAAGAACGCAACAGACAGTGCCTTGATCATCGACGCAATGGACTTGCTGTACACCCGACGCTTCGACGGTTTCTGCCTGGTTTCGAGCGACAGTGACTTCACCCGCCTCGCTTCGCGGTTACGAGAAGAGGGTTTGACGGTCTACGGGTTTGGTGAAGAAAAAACCCCGAGACCGTTCGTGTCGGCCTGCGACAAGTTCATCTATACCGAATTGCTGCGCGGTGAAGTGCTTGTTGCTGCAAGCAATGGACATGGTCGACCCGAACCTGAGCCACCCGCCGAAATCGAGGCCGTCAAAGTCGCCAGTACGCCCGAAGTAAAAAAGCTACCCAAGGCACCAGTAAGTTTCATCGCAAAAATCTTGGATGACATTGCCGACGAGGACGGCTGGGCTCACTTGGGTGCGCTGGGCACCAACATCAGCAAATTGAGACCTGAGTTCGACCCTCGCACCCATGGTTATAAAAAGCTCAGTGAGTTGATCAAGGGGTATCCGGATACGTTTGAACTGCAAACTAGAGGAACGTCGGGAGTGGGTGGTTCAATACTCTATGCCCGGCACCGACAGCCGAGCTCGTAGCCCCCGTCACCAACGACCGCTCTTGGCTGTGGATTCAACCGGTTGCCAAACAGTTGGCAGGGGCGATCAATGTAATTCATGAGCAATAGCCGACCGCAGTCTGAAGCATCCAAGCGCTACATTGAAAAGTACGGAATTCCCTACGGTAGCTGGTGACCGTAGGAGTAGTCGAAAGCTCGAGCCGGGGCTGTCTCACGCTACTGCTCGCGAAGCGCGCACTTTCTCGTATCGCGAGAATCCGATCTTGATGCCGACCAGAATGGGGGCAGCGATTACAAAAAGCAGGGCCACTGCGATGAACGCTGTGTCGAAGGCAATCACCGTGGATTGACTTGTCACTAACCGGCCCAGAAGGCTCGTCGCTGCCCGGCCAGCGGCCACTGTATCCATTCCTTTCGCGCTCAGCATGGCTGTCGTGGTCGTCATCCGCTCGATGACCGCGGCCCCGCCTGGGGTGACGTTGGCGCCGAGAACCACGGCATTGGTGACGACGTTATGGTCGATCAGGGTCTGGAGCCCTGCGACTCCAATAAGGCCACCTAGCTGGCGCCCCGTATTGAAAAGGCCTATTCCGCTAGCGAGGTTTCGGCTGTTGAGGTGGCTGAAAGCGATCAGCGTGATCGATAGAAACAGGAAGCCAAGCCCCAGGCCGCGCAACAGGATGGCGGCCATCATGTCGTCCGCGCCGCTTTCGCTGGTCGAACCGGACAGCATCCACATCGCCACCATGATCATCAGGATTCCAAAGGGCACGGTGGCGAACGGCGCAACGCGGTGGGCCTGCATGAGCCAGGCAGATATGAGCAGCGCGCCGACAAAAAAAACGCCACTGGGCAACAGGAGCTGGCCGGCATCGGTAGGCGTGAACCCGAGGACCGACAGGGCAAACGCCGGAATCAGGAACGCGCTGCCGAACAAGGCCGCGCCAGCGACAAAACTGACGATAAAAGCGAAGGAAAAATCGCTCGATTTGAACAGGGTGAAATCAAGCAGCCCCTGCCCTTTGGCCAACACCTGTTGACCGAGAAATGCCAGCAGAGCGGCTGCGCCGATCACGGTTAGCCACAGGATGCGAGGCTCCTCGAACCAGTCCCATCGGCTGCCCTGGCTAAGAACGTAGGTGAAACAGCACAGAGTGGCAGAGATCAGCGAGAAGCCGATCCAGTCAAACGGACGATGCCGGGCCTTGGCGGGCATTGGGCCGTCTGCGATCAGCACAAGTCCGGCAGCCGCCAAGGCAATCGGAACAACGCTGAAGAAGATCCATGCCCAGGATTGGCTATCGATCAACCACCCCTGAAGAGCCGGGGCGAGCGTCGCGGGCGCGACAACGGAGCCCATGGCAAACAGGGCCTGGAGGATTGGCTGATGAGACCGCGGATAAGCGCGAAATATCATCGCCTGGCCCCCGACCAGCAGCGTGCCGCCAGAGAAGCCCTGAATAACCCGAAGTGCAACCAACAGATCCAGCCGAGCGGTGATGGCGGCAATGCCGCACGCCAAGCCCATGACCAGGGTTGAGCCGATGATCACATGACGCGCAGCGAAACGGTTCATCAGCCAGGGCGCGGTCATGAACCCGATCAGCTTGAGCGCGATGTAGCCGATATCCAGCCAGGCAAACTCATCAGGCGTTGCATAGGTGTCGCCGATGATGTCGCTGCGTCCGAGCGACAGAACGGTGCTGGCGATCGCTTCCGTCAGCGTGGCAAGCACGATGCCCGCAATGAGCAGGACACCGGTCGTAGCGCTGGCGTTGCTCCGCGTGGCGCTGGCAACCGTGTTCATGAGCCCTCCCCTTGCGCAACCTCGACACGCGCGGACAGCCCCGGGACGATGCGGCCCGGCAACGGGTTGTGGACAAGCCGGATCTTTACCGGAACCCGCTGCACGACACGCACAAAGTTTCCTGTGGCATTGTCTGCGGGAAGCAAGCTGAAGGCCGACCCACTACCCGGCGCAAAGCTGTCGACCACGCCTTCAAGCGCCTCGTTCGGGTAGCCGTCGACCGTGATGCGCACGCGCTGACCGGGCCGGATATGTTCGAGCTGGGTCTCCTTGAAATTCGCCACGACCCACACATCATTGACCGGCACGATATCGAGCAAGGCCCCACCCGGCGTAACGAACCGGCCGACGCGGACCTGACGGTTACCGACAACGCCATCAACAGGCGCGTGTACCACGGTGCTGTCGAGATCGATCTGGGCCAGATCGCGCGCGGCCTGTGCCTGCGCCACAGCAGCAACGGCAGCTTCTCGCTGGGCCACAAGGACGGTGATGCGTTGCTGTTGAGCCTCGACCGTTGCCGACGCTGCCGATACCGTCGCCTCGGCTCTGGAGCGTGCCGTGCCGGTTTCATCGACGAGGGCCTGGCTGACCGCGTTGCTGACGATAAGTTTTTGGCTGCGATCGTGGGTCTTGGTCGCCAGATTCATTTCGGCGGAGGCCGAGCGTCGCTGGGCTTCGGCCTGTCGAATCAGGCTACGCTGAAGCTGGGTTTCGGCATCGACATGGGTCAGGCGCGCCTGGGCAGCGCTGACATTGGCCACTGCCTGCGCAAGCCGTGCGCGATAGTCCCGATCGTCAATCCGGAACAGGACGTCACCCGCCCGGACGGTCTGGTTGTCCTCGACCTCTACCGCCGTGACATAGCCGGCAACTTTGGCGGCGAGCGAGGTGAGGTCGCCGCGCACATAAGCGTTATCGGTGGAGGTCGCACCGCTCGAAAACGCCATGGCCCATCCGCCAGCCAAGACCACCACGGCGCCGATGCACAGCAGGATGCCGATCATCTTTCTCTTGCTTTGCCGCGCCACCACGACAGGGATCTCGACGCTTGCGCCGGTGGCGGCCTTGTCCTGAAGCGAGTTCATGTTCTCATTTCCTGTTCAATGCCAAGGACCTGCAACAGCCACAGGACGGCAGTGACCTGCCGCCCGGCTGCAGAGCGTCGATGAGTGCGCTGATCGGCTCACTTTTTAATAGGTGTAACGAGTTCCTTTTCGTTGCTGTCGAGGACGAACACGGCCAGCAGGCGTGCGGGTTTCGTGTCGCTGGCGTTCGCGCTGACTTCGTGCACGGAGCCCGGCTCCTCTACGAAGTTTTCGCCGACGTTGTAGATCTTTTCCGGCTCGCCTTTGACTTTGATGCGAAACGAGCCCTCCAGGACCGTTGCATAAATGAAGGCTGTTTTCGGATGGGTGTGGGACGGCGACGCGGCGCCCGGCCCGTACTCGACCAACACGCCCTTCATGCTCTTGCCAGGGATGTTGGGAATGGGCCGGTCGAATACGACCGTCACCTTGCCTGCGGGCGGCTCGGCGGCTGACGCTGCGCTGATCGACAGCACTGCAAAGGCGGCGGCCAAAAGATATCGGGTAAACATGGCAATGCTCCTTTATGCGTATGTGTTGTGATGGCGCGGCCCGTTACCGAGCCGACGCTTTCCTGATGTGTCTTAGGTAGCCTCAGCGCGCCGCCTGGGCCGTCGACTGACCGAGCCAGTCCTCGAAGCGGATCGCGCCCAGGCGCGGGTTCTTGCCGGGGGTCAGCGATTGATCGTCGAGCTCCGAGCCGAAGTAGCGCGCGTGCACATCCGGCACGACCTTACGCGTGTCCTGAGTGACCCGCAGGAAGCGCCTGACCAGTTCGTCGAGTGGCATGGCCTCGGGACCGGCGACTTCCACCGTGCCATTGACCGGCGTTGCCAGCGTGACCTCGGCGAGCGCCGCCACCACGTCGTCAGACGCCATCGGCTGGATCAGCGCCGGCGACAGGCTAATCTCCTCGCCGACGGTGGCCGCCTGCGCAATGCCGCCGACAAACTCGAAGAACTGTGTGGCACGCAGGATGGTGTAAGGAATGCCGGACGCCTTGATCAGGTTTTCCTGCGCGACCTTGGCCCGGAAATAGCCGTTCTCGGGAAGCCGCTCACTGCCGACGATCGACAGGGCAACGTGATGGCGAACCCCGGCGGCCGCCTCCGCAGCCAGCAGGTTACGGCTCGACGTTTCGAAGAAGTCGAGAACGGCCTGGTCTTCCCACGAAGGCGCGTTCGCCACGTCGACGACGATATCGGCGCCATCCATCGCTTGGGCCAGGCCCTCGCGGGTGATGCTGTTCACGCCCGTGCTGGGGGCGGCTGCGAGCGCTTCATGGCCGCGCTCGCGGAGGATTGTCACAAGTTTCGATCCGATGAGGCCGGTGCCTCCAATGACGACGATCTTCATGGTTTCTCTCCGCTTCTCGACTGCAACCATTGCTGTCGATGTAGATAGAGAGTGCCAGCGCGTGTCAGGGAAGTCCTTGTACCGGCCTTGGGTTTGCCTTCAAGGAAGCTTGGTTTTTCGTCCAGAAAAACAGCTATTCGACGGGTATCCCTTGCCGCGGGCGCTGCCGTATTATCGACACCACTTACCCATCGCCAACTCGGACACGGAATCGAGGGCGCTCGACCAGGGGATCCTCACCTTGCCATTCGTGTTTGAAGACTACGTGCTCGATCAGGAGCGCCGGGAATTGACCTTGCGCGGGCAAGTCGTGGCTGTCGGACCGCAGGTCTTCGATCTATTGCTGCAGCTCGTCAGCAACTGCGATCGCGTCGTCAGCAAGGATGAACTGCTCAAGGCCGTGTGGGGCGGTCGGATCGTCTCGGAGTCGACCATCACCAGCCACATCAATGCGGTGCGCAAGGCCATCGGCGATACCGGCGAGGAGCAGCGCCTGGTGCGCACGGTCGCCCGCAAGGGATACCGCTTCGTAGGCGAAATCAAGGTGGATGAGGTAGGGGAAACGCGACAGCCTGACATCGAAGAACCCACGCCCGTGGACCTGAAACAAACGCCTCCGCCCACCCTCGTCCTGCCGGACAAACCCTCCATTACTGTCTTGCCCTTCCACAACCTGAGCGGCGATCCGGAGCAGGAGTATTTCGCCGACGGCATGGTAGAGGACATCATCACCGCCCTGTCGCGTATCCGTTGGCTGTTCGTCATCGCACACAATTCAAGCTTCACCTACAAGGGTCGGGACGTGGACGTCCAGGGCGTCGGCCAGACGCTCGGCGTGCGCTATGTGCTGGAAGGTAGCGTGCGCAAATCCGGGAACAAGCTACGCATCACCGGGCAACTCATCGACGCGACGACCGGGACGCATATCTGGGCGGAGCGCTTTGAAGGCATGCTCGATGATATCTTCGAGCTGCAGGATCAAATCACCGAAAGTGTCGTCGGCGCCATAGCGCCGCAGCTGGAACGGGCGGAAATCGAGCGCGCCAAGCGAAAACCGACGGAAAGCCTGGACGCTTACGACTATTACCTGCGCGCAATGGCGAAACTGCACAACGGCACCCGCGAAGCCATCGAGCAAGCGCTGCCGTTGTTCTACAAGGCCATCGAACTCGACCCGGAGTTTGCATCGGCCTACGGCATGGCTGCCTGGTGCCACTTCTGGCGCAAGTTGAATGGCTGGATGATCGATCGGCCTCGAGAAATCGCCGAGGGCGCACGACTTGCGCGTCTGGCGGTGGAACTCGGCCGGGATGATGCCGTGGCGCTGACGCGAGGCGGACATGCACTTGCCCATCTCGCCGGCGATATCGATGGCGGCATTGCCTTGCTCGACAGGGCACGCCTGCTCAACCCCAACCTTGCCCCCGCCTGGTTCCTCGGCGGTATCCTGCGCGCACTGCGCGGTGAAACAGACGCCGCCATCGAGCATTTGACGCATGCCGTTCGCTTGAGCCCGCTGGATCCGGAAATGTTCAGAATGCAGGTCGGGATGGCGCTCGCGCACTTCGTCGCCGGGCGCTTCGATCCCGCTGCTGCCTGGGCGGAAAAGGCGCTGGGTAACCTGCCCTGCCTCCTGGCATCGGTTGCCCTGCTGGCGGCCAGTCATGCGCTCAGCGGACGCATGGACAAAGCGAAGCAGGCGATGCAGCGTTTGCATGAGCTGGATCCGTCTTTGCGTGTTTCCAATTTGAAGGAGTGGTTGCCAATCCAGCGTCCTGAGGATTTTGCGCGGTTTGCTGATGGACTGAGGCTGGCCGGGTTGCCGGAGTGAGCCCATGGATCTCTTACTAAGCACTCAGCAATTATTTAGCGAAATAGCAAAGTAAGGATCCTTCGGCGTATGCAGAAGTGTTAGAGCTCCCTCGGGTGGATTCCAGCGTGTTCCGCTGCCAACAATGACCTGAACTGCGAAACGATCTCTGAAGAGAGTCCGGCAGCTTCGAACACTGCGCAGGTAAAGCTAACGGGTGCAGAGCCTGGAGCAGTTATGATGCGGTCGGCAACCACAGCTACTTGACTGCTTCGATAAAGCGCGGCGCCTTCATAACCTACGGCATTCTGTTGTAAGAAGTCAGCGGTGTTCGAAGTATGAGAAACCGAGTCGAGAAGCCCGGCCCTCGCCAGTGCCAGCGTTCCCCCACAGATACCGGCAATTGCCGCTCCACTTGAACGACTAGCAAGCAGAAAGTCCCGAATATCCGGTGCATCTGCACGCTCCCAGATCATTCCACCGATGACGACAACAACGTCCGGCTTCCAGTCGAGGCATTGTTGCAAGTTGCTATCCACAGTTACAGCCAATCCACCCTGCGAGCGGAACTGCCCCGTAGCAGAGGCAAAAAACCTGGCGTCGATCCCATAAAACGGGGATGCGGTTCCTGCAATGAAAGCGTATTCCCAGTCCGCAAAACCGGGTGTCAATATCAAGCCCACGCGTGCCATCAGTCAGATTCCTCCATGAAAACGAATAACATAAAGCGACAACGAATAGATCTCAATGGCTGCAGCGGGTCGATTACCGTGACCGGCAAAATCACCTGAGTCCAGAGTGAAACAATGTAACCGTTCGGCAAATACATCTTCTCAAACTCAGTGGCTTTGACTTTGCAACCTGGCACGGGCACAGTCTGGCGCTACATGAGGATGGATGCCTCGGTGAGGCTTAAGGAGAATGCCGTGTTTCCGATCAATATTTGGCTTGCCTATACTGCCGCGTGCTTGCTATTGGTACTTGCACCAGGCCCGGACAATCTGCTAGCCGTAGGCCGAGGACTCAGTCAGGGCAAGATAGCCGCTATCGTATCGGGGATGGCATCCGGGGCGGGAATTCTCTTTCATGTGGCAACCGCTTCGCTAGGACTGACTTTGCTTATGCAGACGTCCGCAGTTGCCTTCTGGGTCGTCAAGCTCATCGGCGCCGGTTATTTACTTTGGCTTGGCATAAAAGTCCTACGCTCACGTAGCCTGATTAGTTTCCAGCCAGCGACTCGGCAATCACTGCCGAGCATTTTCCTCACGGGATTACTCTCGGCAGCACTCAATCCGAAGCCTGGGTTTTTCGTCCTTGCGTTCATCCCGCAGTTCGTCGACCCACAACGCGGATCAGTGAGTGTACAGATGCTGGTGTACGGCATATGGTTCGCCGCACTGACGGCAGTGGGATTCGCACTGATGGGCGTATTTGCCACTGCACTCTCCCGGTTTTTGCGTCAGAGGCCACGACTGGTGAATGGCCTGAACGTAGGGGCAGGACTCACCTTCGTCGCTTCGGGAGTATCGATAGCGACACTCAGCCAGAAATAGGATCAGTATATTGGCGTCGCGGGGCTAAGATTTCAGCCTCGCTGAGCCTCGGTGATTATGGATGCTGACGACTTTAAGACTTATCTTTTCAGAGCTCAGATCATGGCTCTGTATAACCGCAAAATTGTCATTCGCCGTCAGAATCTTGTTCGCATGCTGCCTTTTTATCGCAACTGCTAATCACATCCTTACAGACGTTTCGCATGGACTGCTCTGGGATTACGGTTACGGGCCTGACACTTACTTGGGCAGCCGTATTTTCTGGGGGGCGCTTACGTTTTTTGACCCGTTTGCAGCTTTGCTACTTTTCATCAAGCCAAGAGCCGGAATCGTGCTTACGGTAGCGATTATTATGGTCGACGTAATCCATAACACTTTTTACGTCGCATTGAAGCAACAATGGCTAGAGCCGTTCTACCTGTCCCAAGTAGCTTTTCTTATCGTAGTATTCCTACTCTCACCCATCGCCTGGAATGGCCCTATTCGGGACGTAGTGCTCACCAATCCAGTCCGACTGTGATTCGCCCCATTTAATGAAGTCTGCGCCAACAACTGCGGTGTTGCGGTGTAATGTGGTACAGCAACGCCGTGAACTGCACCCTGCTCTCCCAGCATAGGATCGACAATGACTCGACAAGGGCCGATCTCAAGCACGATGGTTGCACTTCTAAGTTGATGAATCCGCATTACTTGCCTCTGGAAAGTCCATTTAATCGGGGCTAACGGCGTTGTCGCCCCTTGGGGAGCAGTCAGCGGGCCTTGCCCTTGGCTATGCAATATGAGTTGACGAACGTTGCAGTGTGCTGCAAAGACTGACGTATATCCGGTTTGGCTATTCCATGCCTGTTGGCAAATTGCTCGACCGCCGCGGTATCAAAACGAGTGGTCTGGATAAAGTCCAAGGCTTCGGGTTTTGTATTCAAAAACCGCGCGACGGGAGGAATACTCAGTAGCAACTTCAGCAATCGGAGTGAAATGTAATACTTGGGAGACTTTAAGCCCAAAGGTTGTGCCACCTGTGCCAGGAGTTCTCGCAAGTTGGGAGTTTGGTCATCAAGCGCCAGCAGTTCCTGGCCCACCATGGCAGGATCAAAAGCACAAACCGCCACCAGCTCAACCAGGTAATCCACGGTGACCAGTGGCAGCCAGTGCTCGGCGGTACCGGGCACTGCAGTCAGCTTTCCCTGCACAAGGTTGCGTATCAGCTCCACCAGCGGCTGACCGTCAAGGATATGCCCCGTGCGGCTGTGGCCACAAACCGTCGCGGGGTGGACAACGGTAATCTCCCCGCCCTTGGCCGACATGACCTCCAGGGTCGCAAAATGCGCCTCCAGCTTGCTCCCCTCGTAACCACCGACCTGCCGGTAGACGGCAGGCCAATTCGTCAGCTCCGGATGACGAGGATCAATTCCGATGCGTTGCAGATGTTCATGATTTTTCAGCATGTAGCCGCCGATCATCACTAACCGGCTTTTTTGCTCAGCCGCCAACAGCGCCACGCGCTTTGCCCCTTCCACATTCACCGCACGAGAATGCTCCACTGAAAGCCCCCATGCGAAGTGGGCGCCCAGGTGGAATATGACTCTGGCGTGCCTTAGCACTTCTCGGTCAGCAAGACTCAGCCCAAGGTTGTCCCGTTCCAGATCGCCAGTTACGGCAAATATCCGGGTTGCGTTCCCTCCCAAATTGTCGACTTGCTCCCGCAGTGCAGCTAGTCGCTCCGGGCGACGCATCAACACCCGAATGGTGTGACCTTTTGCACTCAGGTGCGCCACCAAATGTTGACCGATGAAGCCGGTACCCCCCGTGACAAAGCACTCCACGCTCATTTCCCTGCTCCTTGTTTAAGGTGAGAAATCAAGCGTAAACTATCGACCCAACTCTACAGTCAAGCGATGTATTTATGAAAATCGGCGAACTCGAGGCCCGCAGCGGCGCCAGCCGCCATACGCTGCGTTACTACGAGCAAATCGGCCTGATCTCACCGCTGCGGCAAACTAACAACTATCGCGTTTACACAGTGCAAACTCTGCAGGATCTGGACTTTATCCAGCGCGCGCAAAGCATGGGGTTTTCTCTGGGGGAAATAGGCGAGATTCTGGATGCGCAGCGGAACAAGCTGATCGATTGTGCTGACGGCGCTAAGCTGATTGAAAAGAAGATGGCAGAAATCAAACAGAAAATCGCCGACTTCCAAAGCATTTATCGGTATCTGGATGAAGAGCGTGCAAACCTCGAAGCCAGTGCTGCCAAGCAACTTGAGCTTCAGCAGCTGAACAACTCTTCCAATTGAACCGCATTATCTAACCTTCTGGCCTGGCCCTGGAGGCTTTTCACTGCGTGACGCGTTTAGACAACGCCCTCACCTACTCCTGCGGATCGATCTGAACCAACACCCGATTCACCGACAGCTCTGCCAGGGAAATCATCTGCCGGATGGCTCACGCCATGCTGCATTGCGGGCCGGTGAGACTGAACGCCAGCTCGCTGGCCATGACATTGACTAACGCGATCAATCGCAAGAGTGCGCTATTTGATCTGCACAATGACCGGGCCTTCCGTTACGATCGGCGGGTTCACCTGGATATTCGAGGCATTTTTCTGAATCCAGTCGCGCGCGACTTTCAAGCTCGCATCAGTTCCGGCCTTGTCCGTGCAAACAGTCACCGCAGTACCGCCATCACCCGTATTCAGCAGTGTGTAGCTTACGAGGCCAGGCACTGTCCGCAGGGTAGCTTCGACATCAGCGTTGCGCTGTTCTAAAAGCTCGAAAAGCTGCTTTGCTCCAGTACCCAAGTAGGTTCTTATAACCGCATACATAGTCGTCTCCTTTGGGAGTACCGTCTTGATGCCAATCCAGATCCGCTGATGGTCGCTATCACTCAGGTCTCAATTCGCTCCCGATTTATTCAGCTTAGCCAAACGCCGGCGACAAGCGAAAGACAGCGACTACCGGGCTGATACGCGGTTCGGTCGAGGATCATCCCTCTGTTTGTTTATTCATACGCCGTAACAAGCGGCTATAACAATGAGCGCGAGAAAACAGACCAACTGAACGAAAAAAAAGGTAAATCGAACCGCCACGAACGTATTGGTTTGCACATGGGATACGTGAACCAGAGACTGACACACGCGGGCAATCAGGACGATTACGGACAAGTAGCTCACTGCAGGATCGTCGACACCAAGGGTTGAAATCACCAACACGATGGCACCAAAGACAGGCAGATTTTCCACACAGTTCGCGTGTGCTCTTATCCCACGCAGATACCAATCCTCGCCTTCGAGCTGATCGCATCGGAAAGAGGCAATCGGAACATTCGAGAACAAGATTCTGACCCAGCGATACACCCCGACGGTTGCCATCAACAGCAGCAAAGTCCAGGTCGAAAATCCAAGCAACATCCACATCGGTATTGTCATGGCTGCCAACCTCGATAACTCATTTCAGCACGTCATTCCACAGCCGCGCGGCCGACGTACGGTCGGCCGCCGCAGTCGATCAATTGCTCATGATTGGCGCCAGTGCGGTCTGAATCGTGGACATCTGTGCGGGTGTTGTCATGTGCGTAAGCAACCGGCCAAAGTGTGGATGCTGCACGCCCGAGATTATGTATTGCCAGCGGTAGGCGCTCAGCACGCAGGCGTTGATTTGCGCTGTCTCATCGACACTGAATGATCGTGAAACATTGCGAATAAAGTAGTCGGCATCGGATGCCGATTGTGCCTGCAGAATTCCGTCGACGGCCGCCACCAGCGCAATCAGATCGTTCACTGCCTGGTCGCGCTCGGTTGGTGAGAGTTTCGCGTGCTCGGCCTTCCACTCCAGTTCATCGAGTACGACGTGCCGGCTTTCATCCTTCCAGTGAAACTTGAAAACATCCTTGAATAGTGGGCACAACTCCTCACGCGGGGCGATGCTTTGCACGTAGTGCGCCTGAACAAACAGCTCGATATGACAGGTCAGCGCCAGCACCGACCAGGTGCTGGCCGCAAGTACCGAGCGCGCCACATCGTTTGGATCGGCAACTTGACGATATCCCGCTGGCAATTGCGAACCAATCATCGTCTCCATGCGCCGGAACAGCTCCTGGTGCTTGATCTCGTCGTTAGAAAAGCGCACCAGTGCTTCGAGTGCGAGTTGATCGTCAAAGACATGGGCTCGACCTTGATCGAGCATTTTGGCGCTGATAAAACGCTCGACCAAGCCAAAGATATACGCATAAGTTCGGCCCTGAATCTGGCTGAGCAGGCGCGCCTCGTCCGCGGTGAGAAAAGTCAGGCGGTCGATCCGCGATAGTCCGTCGGGCAAGAATTTGCGCGAGAAGTTGAAACTCCGGTCCTGCAGCAAATCACGATCAATCTGCCATTCCGCTTTCTTCGATGATCTGACAAGTTGAGCATAGCGGTCGGCGTTGTCCGAATCTGAGCTGGGCATGGTAGCAACGGTATTCATATAGATCTCCTGCTAGCCTGGTCGAGTTGGAATGGGGCAATTACGGTTAACGTCGGAGCCAATGACCATCGGTGAAGCATCTGGGGATAGTCTCGATCACCGAGTCCGCGTTGGTGCTAATCTAGGCCTCGCAGTTCAGGCGACGAATGACCAGTCCGCCTGATTACATGCTCCGGACTCCGGAATGGAGGGCTGGCAATTGTTGGATGCGTTTTCTGATGTGTTGCGTGTGATTCGGCTGTCTGGAGGGGTCTTCCTCGAGTCGGAATTCACTGCGCCCTGGTGCATCAAGGGAAGAATCTCTGCGGACGATTGCAAACCGTTCCTGGAGGCACCTCGACATATCATTGCGTCGCATTTTGTCGCCGCAGGGCATATGCATTTACAAGTCGACGGTGGTGCCGCCATTGACGTGCGGGCAGGCGAACTCGTTCTGCTTCCTCACAATGACGCTCATTCTTTTGGCAGCGATCTAAGCATTGCGCCCATGCCGGCGGGCGAAGTTATTCAGCCGCCAGAAGTCGGCGCTATTTCACGAATCAAGTACGGCGGGGGCGGCGAAGTCACGCAGCTTTTGTGCGGATTCCTCGGTTCTGAAACACCCTTCAATCCATTGCTTTCGTCGCTGCCATCCTTATTGAAATTAGACTTGCGCGCGACAGTTTCGGGAGCCTGGATTGAAAGCTCATTCCGTTTCGCTGTCAGTGAGATTGCAGCGGGGCGTCTCGGCTCGACAACGGTCATCGCCAAGCTCTCCGAATTGCTATTCGTCGAAGCCGTCAGCCAGTATGTCGCGAGCCTCCCCGCTGAGCGGCGCGGGTGGCTGGCGGGTTTGCGAGATCCGCATATCGGGCGCGCACTGGCGCTGCTCCATGCTCGTCCAACCGAGGGCTGGACTGCAGAAGCCCTGGCTCTTGCAGTGGGCATGTCACGCTCGGTATTCGCGGAGCGATTCACGGCATTGGTTGGACAGCCACCGATGCAATACCTGACGCTCTGGCGTATGCACGTGGCGGCTCAACAGCTGCGCGAAGGTCGCGGTAATGTGGCGCAAATTGGCTTTGCAGTTGGCTATGAATCCGAAGCCGCGTTCAGTCGCGCATTCAAACGCCAGTTCGGCACATCACCTGGCACTTGGCGCAGACAATCAGCGTGAGAAGGTCCGGTGCCGATGGACGCTCTGATCAATTTGTTCTACATCGATGGCGACTCAGACATCTCCGCCAGCAGTTGACCAAATGCATGGGCCGCCGGCGTCTTTCCTGTGACACTCCATATCAGTCTGAAATCAGCCTCCACCAGCGGTGGCAGGCCATGTTGACCGTCAATCACCACCATGCCGGGTTCTAGATCTCCCAGCGGTAGCGCGGTGACGGCAAGTCCCGCCAATACCGCCGCACGCAATCCTTGTTGACTGGGAGAGGTAAAGGCGACCCGCCAATTCACGGTGGAACTCGCCAACGCCTCTACGGCCACCTGGCGGTGTACGCAAGGCGCTGGTGCAAACGCCAGCGGCAAAGGGCAATCGCCGGTAAAGTCGAAACCCTGCGCCGCGGCCCAGACAAACCGGGTTTCGCGCAGCACGGTACCGCCGAACTGACTGCCCGGCAATGCCATGACCACGGCCAGATCGAGTCCATCGGCATCGACCAGCGCGCGCAGGTCGAGGTAGGTGCCGACGGTTACATCCAGACGAACGGCGGGAAATTGTCTGGCGAACCGAGTCAGTAACGGCGGCAGGCCATCGCCGATAAAGTTTTCCGGCACACCAAAGCGCACGGCGCCGGAAACCGATGACGCTTCGAAACGCCGGGAGAGAGCGTCTTGCGCTCTGAGGACGTGTTCGGCATGGCGCAGAAAATCCTCGCCATCTTCTGTCAGCGTCAAACGTCGGGTGGTGCGCACCAGTAGCGCGGTACCGGCCTGTTCTTCCAATCGCCGGACCTGATGACTGATCGCTGACTGGCTTAAGTGCAGCCGCTCTGCGGCACGAGTGAAACTACCGGTCTCCTTGATCGCGACAAAAGCACGCAACAGCGCTGGGTCGAAGTCCATTTAGCCCACTCATGATGAATATTAATAAAACTTACGAAATTAAATCATTTCTGTCATTTTTTAATTACTTCCAGAATGCGGCCGGTCACTTGGAGTTATGTCTGGTGACGCTGGTCAGGCGATCGTACCAACGCCCCTTGGGGCGGCCTTGCCAGTGCCCATCAACTTGATCTGGAAGATCACGATGCTGTTCTCTTCTTCGCAAAAAGATGTTTTCACAATAGCCGCCGTGTGTTTGGCCTCGCTGATGTTCGGCCTGGAAATCTCGAGCGTGCCGGCCATCCTGCCAACGCTTGAATCGGTTCTGCATAGCGATTTCAACGATATGCAGTGGATCATGAATGCCTACACCATCGCCTGCACCATGGTGCTGATGGCCACCGGCACACTGGCGGATCGGTATGGGCGCAAGCGAGTATTTGTCATTAGCCTGGTGCTTTTCGGCATTACCTCACTGGCCTGTGGATGGGCGCAAAGCGCCAGCGTGTTGATTGCAAGCCGATTCCTGCAAGGCATGTCCGGTGGTGCCATGCTGATCTGTCAGGTGGCAGTGCTGTCTCACCGATTCCAGTCGGGAGCTGCACGCGGTAAAGCGTTCGGTGCCTGGGGGATCGTGTTCGGCATCGGTCTGGGGTTCGGCCCGATTATCGGCGCAGCTATCGTGGCGCTGTCGAGTTGGGAATGGGTATTCCTGGTGCATGCGCCCATTGCCGTGCTCGCGCTCGCGCTGGTGATCGCCGGTGTCGATGAATCACGCGACCCGCAGCGTCGCAGGCTGGATGTGTTGGGCATAATTTCGCTATCGCTGGCAGTGTTGGGTCTTTCCTGGTTCATCACTCAAGGAGCTGGAGTGGGTTTCTCCAGCGGTTCGGCCATCACCAGCCTGATTGTGGCAATGCTCAGCTTCATCGTCTTTGTCGTCGCCCAGCGACGCTATGCCGATCCCATGTTCGACTTCTCGGTGTTCCGTATCCGCCGCTTCTCGGGGGCTTTGCTCGGGTCGGCAGGCATGAATTTCAGCTTCTGGCCCTTCATGATCTACCTGCCTCTGTACTTTCAAAATAGTCTGGGCTACGCCGGTATCGGCACCGGTCTGGCACTACTGGCCTATACGCTGCCGACGCTGATAGTCCCCCCATTAGGCGAACGGCTTGCGCTGCGTTATCGACCTGACGTGGTGATTCCCGCGGGCTTGTTCACCATAGGTCTGGGATTCCTGCTGATGAAATGGGGCAGCAGTGTCACGCATGCCAGTTGGCTGACGATGCTTCCAGGCTGCCTGATCGCCGGGATCGGACTGGGGCTGACCAACACACCTGTGACCAATACCACCACCGGATCGGTGCCCAGTGAGCGTGCCGGCATGGCATCGGGCATCGATATCAGCGCTCGTATGATCAGCCTTGCCATCAATATCGCGCTGATGGGTTTCATCCTGGTGGAAGGCATCCTGTCTTCCCTGCGTAACCAGTTATCGGGCTCGCCCGATGAAGTGCAGTTGAGGTTGCTGGCGGAGAATATTTCAGCCGGTAACTCCGCGGTGTTGGGGCAGACCGGCCAGGGCGCTACGATTACGCTCGATGTCGCCAACGCAGCGTTGGCGCATGGGTTTGGCTGGGTGATGCTGTATGGCGGTGTTGCTGCGTGGGTGCTTGTGGCGGCGAGTTGGGTGGTCTTTCGTTCAAGCAAAGCCGTGAATGCTCAGCAGTGACTGTCATCCGTAGGACGTGTGATCCCATGGCTTCGCACTAGCGACGATAGTAGCGGTGATCGTCTTCGTAGCGGTGCCGCATGGCACGATCATGGTGGCGCTCCCAGTCACGACGGCGTTCAGCTTCTCGGCGGGCTTGCTCTCTGCGCCAGTTATCTCTACGCCAGTCGTCTCGGCGCCAATCGTCTCTACGATCGTGCCGACGGTGGTCATGCCAGTATCGGTCGTCATGGGCAAGCAACGGCCCTGACTGCTTGCCGGCCAAGATCGGCCAAGGGTTGCCGGCGGCCTGTACAGGAGTCTGAACGGCTGTGACTGCAGTTGCGAAAACAGGGGTTGAGGTCTTCATCTGTGTTGCTGATGCCGAGCCCACTGCCGCGAACGCGAACAGGCCGAAGAGCACCATCCGTGGGTCATGAAATTTCATGAGCGAAGACAACCTCTGATAGACAATTGGATGTATGGCCATCTGGCTGCGGGAAGCCTGCGAGTTCGCGCTTACCGAGCGGATGTGCCTATCCACATAGACAGATAAATAAGGAAAAGTTCTAGGGAGCCGCTGCTTAAATAGCCAGCCAAAAAAGGGACGTTCAGCCTTCTCACTGAAAACCGCGAACAGAGTTAACGATGAAAGTTATGCGAGGCGGTTCGGATGGGTAAGCGTCCGCGGAACATACCTTGCATAGTTAAACGGTCGCCCATGTGGAGATGGAGTTGAATCTAGTCCTTGCAGAATTAATGCTAGGCCGCCAAGAGCGCTTGCCGGAGCGTCGCGACAAGCGGCTTGGGGTCGTCCTTGCGCCAGATGGCATAGACCCTGACCCGTGAAGGAAACCAGGGCAGCTCGCGAAATATGACGCTATCTGCAAGAAAATCCCGAAGACTCGCCTGGACAAAGGTAATGCCCAAACCTGAGGCCACCAGCCGCAAGGCTACCAGCAGGTCATCCGCCTCTACCTTGATGTCAGGCAAGAAACCGCAAGCGGAGCAGTTCTCAAGAAAACGCTGGCGGGCCGCAGGATTTTTTGACCGGGCCAAGGCAACCCAACGCTCCCCGTTCAAGTCTTGAGGAGCAATGCTCGCTTGCGTGGCCATAACATGTTTTTTTCCCAGAACAAGCAGGAGCGCTTCGCTTGAAACCTCCATGGACTCTATGTCTGCGCTCTCAGGAACTGAATAAACCAGCCCGAAATCGAGCGCTCTACCGAGCAGGGCCTCGGATTGTTCTGAGGAGCCCATGGGACGGAGTTCGAAGGTAGCAGCCCGATGGCCTGATTGCAGACCCGCAAGGGCACGCGGTAATACATTGGAGTGCATGGCCGCTTCGACATAACCCACGGCGATATGGCCTGTCTCACCAAGAGCGATACTGCGCGCCGCTGCTTCGACTTCAGATGCATGGGCGACCAGGCTGCGCGCCTCCTGAAGGAAAAGACGTCCTTCGTCAGTCAGGCGCATGCGCTGACGTGCGCGTTCGAATAACCTCAGACCAAGCTGCGCTTCAAGCTGAATGATTTGCCGACTCAAAGGCGACTGCGAGATATGTAGACGGCTGGCGGCTTGACCGACATTTTCAGTTTCAGCGACAGCGATAAACGCAACAAGCAATCGAAGATCTAAGGTCATGTGAATCGGGTCTCAAGTCATGTAGAACGCGTCTTGGACCAGAATAGTATTTTTTGCAATTATCCGTGAACTGTTTAAACGAATAACGCCTTGAAGGGGATATATATGCAGTTCATCACGCTTTCGCGTCGAGTCTCGGAGCGTTTTTCCGATGCGGATTTTGCGCCGCATCTCGAAGCCGAAGCTCAGCGTGCCAGGGCTCTCTATCTGGAGGGATTTATCCGCAACATCTGGCACCGTGGTGACATGGGTGGCGCCTGCCTACTGGTTGAGGCTGAAAACGAGACTGCCGTTCGGGAAAAGCTGGCAACGCTGCCACTGGTAAATTCCGGGATGCTGGAAGTTACTTCTGTTGTACCGTTGAAACCTTATGGTGGATTTGGCCCAAGAACCCAGTAACTGGATTCGACCCCATCAATTCATCGGTGGGCTGGCGCCAGCTCAGGCCGAAGAAAAACTTAACGTCGTGTCCGGGATTAGTTGACCACTACAAAGGACGGAAACTCAATAATCGCAGCTCTATCCAAGGACGGAACGCCCTCAATTTGGCGCATATCATTTCGACTAACTGCAGATATCAAGCGACCTTGATATGGCTTTAGAGACGGAAGGACTAAGGATGCGTACTCCGTATACGCATCCGGATTGTTTACCTGAATAAAGAACACCGCATATCCAGGCTTGTTGGGGCTGGCCATTTCGGGACGCGTCTGTCCCGATGCAATGCTAGTCGCGAGAGATATCAAAGTGACAAACGCTAGAACTCCGCTGGCGATCATACGACGGGGACTCGACTTAATCATTTTCATACTGACGTTCCTTTTCTGCTCAGTTGCAAATCACAGTCAGCATTGCAGAAAACGACGATACAATCTAAGACTGATATGGACACATTTAAGACCATCTGAGCATCACATGGATTTTAAGTTACTTCGCGCCTTTGTCGTTGTTGCTGAGACCGAAAAATGTCGGTTCGATTGCACATCTCACAGCCGCCGTTTAGTCGTCAGATTATGCAACTTGAAGGATCGATCCCCAGACGATCCTTGAGCACTTGCTTGCCGTAGGCTTTGCCTATTTCCCGCAGCTTTCGGCGAAAAGACCCGATCGAATCGAATCACTTTTTTACCGGCCATTCCAGCATTCGGGGTTAAGGGGCAATCGCCAGTCTTTCATTCGAGTTTTTATGGCGATAACTGGCGAAGCAGATTTTCTGATTGCCTGCTTTGGGGTCGATTGCTACCCGTCACCAATGGCTGTAAATCGGCTGTGGACATTCAGAAATTCAACCGCGCACCAGATAGGCTCCTGAGGGAACCCGATATCGGAGCTTCTTGCATTTGCCGGGTGCAGGCTGATGCCCCGGCGGACGATCAGGAAACCAGATTCGGCATTTACCTGGAGGCGGCATATGGCCGCGGGGAATCTCAACCTCGGCGTACGCCCGCACTGGCTCGACATTAGTCATTTGCAATTTTCCTTCGGGCCCGGCTCTGTCAGCCATCGGTGCATCCGAAACCCGATCTGTCTCTGCACTAACGAAGTTGTCAGCGTCGCGCCCAGTGTCCGGAATGGATTGCTCAACAACCGCCTCTTCCACTTCGTGGCGTCTTTGGATCTCTTCTTCCAGCCCCTTCTGTACGGCAACCAGGCCCTCTTTGGCATTGGGTGGAGTACCCGAAGATTGGGCCTGCTGCGCCGCCTGGATCAATTGGAAGTTGCGGTTGCGCAACTCGACATTGCGACCAACCCGCATGTTCGAGCGCACCGCCAAGGTTTCAGCCTGCTGGTACTGCCCCTGCTGAAGACGCAATACACCAAGGTAATGCAGAGTCGCGGGATTGTTCGGCTGGATATGCAGCGCACGCTCCAGCGTGGCGGCGGCCTGCTCCAGTTGGCCATTTTCATACTGTCGCGAGGCTGTTTCGATCAGGGTGGTTGATGCGCTGTTGCTTTGCGCGGGTGCTCTTCGCTCGGCAGCGATAGAACAAAACGACGCGGCGGCGCAGAACACCAGGATGAGGCCCGGCAGAAAACTCTTGGTTGGCATCAGGAAGCGGACTCGACTGGACTCGGACGGCACTGCCGTAAAACAGACCACAGCGCTGCTCGGCATTTCCGACACAGGGCCGCTATTGACCTGGCCAATACCCTGAAGTTCCTGCTGCAACGGCCGTCGCAACCAGTATCATTTTTTGCCACCCCAACATCTAAGCATGATCTATTGCTGCACTTCACGCAGGGCAGAAAGCGGCCAGAAGCGGACTGTAGACAGATAGCCGCATCTGTTAAAGCTGTAATGAACGAGCACTCTGAATCAGCCGCCGTTGTAACAGTTCGCGGCCAGCTTGCCGTATGCTAGGACCCGCTTCTCACCGTGGGAGTCCAGGTAGGTCATCTGTGCGTTCACCAAAATGCAGTGCTGGCCGCTCTCTTCCATTAGCGAGATCACCTGATCGATGTCCAGCCATGGAAAGCAGTGCGCTGGCGCTCAGAACGGGTAAGCAGGCATGCGGCGGAGAGGGTTTTTAAAGTTCATGGTTATTTCCTTGCAGTCGATAAGTTTGTCGTGGTTATCGAGGCGAGTCGTGTTGTCTCGATGGTCAAGAAGTCCCCAATTGGCTTCGTTACGTGACTGAGACGGGTTGAAGAAATACAGAGCGATACAATCGCCGCCGTTATTTGGGTGCGTCTGGCTACTGCCTTACGCCGGGACAGACTTACGAAGCCCTACGGACAGGCGCCGGGGCATCGCCATACTGCGCAATCGACGCGCACACTTCGGAGCACAAGGAATGGGACACATCGATCACGTATTGATCGTGGATGACGATCGCGAGATCAGGGAGCTGGTCGGCAATTACCTGCAGAAGAACGGCCTGCGCACTACAGTCGCCGCGGACGGGCGCCAGATGCGGGCCTTTCTCGAAACCAATCAAGTCGACTTGATCGTGCTCGACATCATGATGCCGGGCGACGATGGCCTGCAGCTGTGCCGGGAACTGCGGGTAGGCAAACACAAGGCCACCCCCGTGCTGATGCTCACCGCACGCACCGACGAGACCGACCGCATCATTGGTCTGGAAATGGGTGCCGACGACTACCTGGCCAAACCATTCGCCGCCCGCGAACTGCTCGCGCGCATCAACGCGGTGCTTCGGCGCACCCGCATGCTGCCGCCCAATCTGCTCGTCACCGAGAGCGGTCGCCTGCTCAGGTTCGGCCGTTGGCGCCTGGATACCACGGCCCGTCACCTGCTCGATGACGACGACACCCTGGTCGCCCTGAGCGGCGCGGAATACCGGTTGCTACGCGTGTTCCTCGATCACCCGCAGCGTGTGCTCAGCCGCGATCATTTGCTCAACCTGACCCAGGGCCGAGAAGCGGATTTGTTCGATCGCTCCATCGACCTGCTGGTCAGCCGCCTTCGCCAGCGCTTGTTGGATGATGCCCGTGAGCAAGCCTATATAAAGACGGTGCGCAGTGAAGGTTATGTCTTCACCTTCGCGGTAGAACTGCTTGAGGAGCAGGTATGAGGTTCGCGTTGCATTGGCCGCATACGCTGGCGTCGCGGTTGTGGCTGATTTTTCTGGCCGGTCTGCTACTCGCTCAGGGACTGACGTTCGGAGCGCAGTATTACGAGCGTTACCAGAGTACGAAAACGGCCATGCTGGGCAATTTCGAGCATGACACGGCGACCTCCATCGCCATCCTCGACCGCTTGCCCGCCCCTGAGCGCCTGGAGTGGACCAAACGCCTGCAGCGTCGCAACTACGATTATCTGCTGCGCGAACATGACGCCGGCATTCCGCTCGCTTCGAACGATCTCGCCGCGATAGCCGCGCAATCGCTCGAAGCCTCTCTGGGTCGCGACTATGACCTGACCTTCGTCCAGATCCCTGGCCCACGCGAACATTTCCAGGCCCAGCTGCACCTGGCCGATGGCAGCCCGGTCACCATCGATGTACGCCCCTCGGTCAGGCCGCTGTCGCCCTGGCTTCCCTTTGTGCTGTTCGGTCAGCTCATGCTGATGATCGCCTGCACCTGGCTCGCCGTCCGGATTGCGACCCGCCCGCTCAGCCGCCTGGCCGAAGCGGTCGAAAATCTCGACCCCAACGCACACCCCGTGCATCTGGATGAAAACGGCCCCCGTGAAGTGGCCTATGCGGCTCGGGCCTTCAATACCATGCAAGCACGGATCGCCGAATACTTGAAGGAGCGCATGCAACTGCTGGCGGCGATTTCCCATGATTTGCAGACGCCCATCACCCGCATGAAGCTGCGCGCTGAGTTCATGGTCGACTCCGTGGAGAAAGACAAACTGGGCAGCGATCTCTACGAAATCGAGCATCTGGTCCGCGAAGGCGTCGCCTATGCCCGCAGTGTTCATGGCGCGGCTGAAGCCAGTTGCCGCATCAACCTGGACTCCTTTCTCGATAGCCTCGTATTCGACTATCAGGACACCGGCCATGAAGTCAGCCTCTGCGGCAAGAACGGCGCGGTCATCGAGACACGCCCTCATGCCCTGCGGCGCATCATGGTGAATCTGGTTGATAACGCACTCAAATACGCTGGTAACGCTGAAGTGGAAATCGCCAGCAATGCCAGCGCGGGCGTTTCGATCAGCGTGCTCGACCGCGGCCCGGGCATCTCAGAGGACGTTTTGGCAGAAGTGACGAAGCCGTTCTATCGCGTGGAAAGCTCACGTAACCGCAACACCGGGGGCACCGGCCTAGGCCTGGCCATCGCTCTGCAACTGGCCGTGGCCATCGGCGGATCGCTGAGCCTGCGCAACCGCGAAGGCGGGGGTCTGTGCGTCACTCTCAACCTAGGGTCCAATCCGTAGGTGGTTCTCGGCCGTGCAGACCCTACCGATGGGCCTGCACGAGCAGGGTTTTGTATGCAACTGTATCCAGCGCCTTTCCATACTCACAAATATTAGAAACGGCCGGTTCTGAACACAGCCGGTATACATTCCCCTGCAAGAATTCTCCTTGTCGACTCGCCATCGGATACCCGGATGGCAGAGAGCTAACTACAGTCAACCGAGGAACTTTATATGAGCAAAATCACCCACACACTTCTAGCCATCAGCGCGGCATTTGCAACGTTGGCGGCAGACTTCAGCCTCGCAGAGACACCAAAAACCCGTGGCAACAGCTACATAACGACCCAGGATGGCGTACAGCTTTACTACAAGGACTGGGGTCCGAAAGATGGACAAGTCGTGACGTTCAGCCATGGTTGGCCGCTGAATTCGGACAGCTGGGAATCGCAGATGATGTTCCTGGCGGACAAGGGCTACCGCGTCATCGCTCACGACCGGCGCGGCCATGGGCGCTCCAGCCAGCCGTGGGAGGGCAACGATATGGATCACTACGCTGACGATTTGGCCACTGTGATCGAAACGCTCGACCTGAAAGACGTAACCCTGGTCGGTTTTTCAACCGGTGGCGGTGAGGTTGCCCGCTACATTGGCCGGCACGGTACCGGGCGCGTGAAAAAAGCAGCGCTCATCAGTGCCGTCCCGCCGATGATGCTCAAAACCAATGACTACCCAGGCGGCCTGCCGATTGAAGTCTTCGATGGCCTTCGCAAAGCGTCGCTGGAAAACCGCTCGCAGCTGTATCGCGACATCGCCTCCGGCCCGTTCTTTGGCTTCAACCGCAAAGGGGCAACACCCTCGCAGGGGCTGATCGATTCGTTCTGGGTCCAGGGCATGCAAGCGGGCCACAAAAACACCTATGACTCGATCGCCGCGTTCTCAGCCACTGATTTCCGCCCGGATCTGGCCAAATTTGACGTGCCCACACTGATCGTGCACGGCGATGACGATCAGATCGTACCGATCGCTGCCTCGGCGCATGCCGCAGCCAAGCTGGTCAAAAATTCGAAGTTGATTGTCTATCCTGGCGCACCCCACGGCTTGGCAGATACGCACAAGGAGCGGCTCAATCAAGATCTGCTGACGTTCCTCCAGCAAAAGTGACTATCGAGCCCCGCGCAAGCGGGGCTTCCTGGATCGAATTCCAGACACAAAAAAGCCCACTGACCGTCACCGGTTCAGTGGGCTTTTGACAAGGCCTCTAGTTACAAAGCCATATCCGTCGCAGCATTAGCCTTCGGTGCCTTGGCCGGAGCAGCCGGAGCAGCAGCCGGAGCCGCCACCTGACCAATCACCGGCGGCGGAGTCAGCTCCAGCACCTTGGCGGTGTAAGCCCACTCTTCAGCCACTTTCGCAGGGTTGCTGTTCAGCTGAGTGCCATAACTCGGCACGATCTGACGCAGTTTTTCCTGCCAGGCTGGGGTCGCAACCTTGTCCTTGAACACTTTCTGCAGCACGGTCAGCATGATCGGTGCGGCAGTCGAAGCGCCTGGCGATGCGCCCAGCAGACCAGCAATAGTGCCGTCAGCAGAAGCAACGATCTCGGTACCCAACTTCAGCACGCCACCGGCAGCTTCATCACGCTTGATGATTTGCACGCGTTGGCCGGCTTGCCACAGGCGCCAGTCTTCAGCTTTGGCGTTCGGGAAGTATTCTTTCAGGGCGTTGAGGCGGTCTTCGTCAGACAGCATCAGTTGGCCTGCAAGGTACTCGACCAATGGGTATTCCTTGATGCCGACCTTGGTCATTGGCCACACGTTGTGTGTGGTCGTGGTGGTCAGCAGGTCCAGGTACGAACCTTCTTTGAGGAACTTGGTGCTGAAGGTCGCGAATGGGCCAAACAGAATGACGCGCTTGCCGTCCAGCACACGGGTGTCCAGGTGCGGAACCGACATTGGCGGTGCGCCAACGGAGGCTTTGCCGTAGGCCTTGGCCAGGTGTTGTTCGGCCAGGGTCGGGTTTTCGGTCACAAGGAACGAGCCGCCGACCGGGAAGCCTGCGTATTCCTTGGCTTCAGGAATGCCGGACTTCTGCAGCAGGTGCAGTGCACCGCCGCCCGCGCCGATGAAGACGAACTTGGCGTCGGTTTCGGTTTTGGTGCCGTCTTTCAGGTTTTTGTAGCTGACGCGCCAGCTGCCGTCTTCGTTCTTGGTGATGTCTTGCACTTCGCTAGACAGTTTCAAGTCGAACTTCGGTGTGGTTTGCAGGTGCGCGACGAACTGGCGGGTGATCTCGCCAAAGTTCATGTCGGTGCCGATCGGGCTCCAGGTGGCCGCGACTTTCTGGTTCGGGTCACGCCCTTCCATCATCAGCGGAACCCACTTCTTGATCACAGCCGGGTCTTCGGAGTACTGCATGCCGGCGAACAGCGGGCTCGCTTGCAGGGCTTCGTAGCGCTTTTTCAGGAACTTGATGTTGTCATCGCCCCACACGAAGCTCATGTGCGGAGTGGAGTTGATGAACGAACGCGGGTTCTTCAGCACGCCTTGCTGAACTTGCCAGGCCCAGAACTGACGGGAGATCTGGAAGGCTTCGTTGATTTCAACGGCTTTCGCGATCTGGACGTTGCCCTTGTCGTCTTCCGGGGTGTAGTTCAATTCGGCCAGGGCGGAGTGACCGGTACCGGCGTTGTTCCAGCCGTTGGAGCTTTCCTGGGCGACGCCGTCGAGGCGCTCGACCATTTCCATCGACAGGCCGGGTTCCAGCTCATTGAGCCACACACCCAGGGTTGCACTCATGATGCCGCCGCCAATGAGCAGCACATCGACTTTCTTTGTCTCTTCCGCGTAGGCGGACGTGATCCCCATCGACAAAGCCAGCCCCAGCAGGGCTGTGTTCAGTTTCTTAAACATCTGTAGCACCTATGATAAACGCCATCCGCCCCCAATCCTCAATCATGAGCAACCCAGGTGTACGGGTACGCAGGCAGCGTGCCGTGGGTTCCTGCACTTACAAGGATTTGAAGGTGGGCACACAAGGCCGACGTGATTCCATCGACCTCAGTTATATGTCCCTCGTGCACTGATTTTTATCGTTATTGGCTCAGCTACTTTGAGCGACATTGATTCTGTCTGCACGTCTGTGGACATGCGAACTGAATAAGTCAAACCAAGTTGTGCGACAGAATATCACGCCTCGGCCAGCCTGCGCGCCCGAAAGGACCCAACAGTCTAGACGGGACGAGGGCCGCGCACTGCGGTTTCGCCCAAACGATTCAGCACAAACGCCTGCGCGTTGCGCGTCATTTGGTCGAGATGGCGGTCACGTTGCTTCTCTGCATCGATCATCGCCCGCTTGCCGTATTTGTGCAGCAGATACGTATGTATCTGCCGCACCTCCAAAGAACTGTAGATCGAAGTCACATCCAGCAAGCCCATCAAGCCTTCGGTGCCGTGATCACGGGTGTTCATCAACACTTGAGTGCCGCGCACGCCCAGCACTTGAAAGCCCATCGATTCGAACCAGGGCACTTTGGCGACGCTGCAGGTCAACTCTGCATGCGGATAGCGGCTGAGCATGTCTTGCAACATCGCCCGCGCAACGCCCCGTCGCCGATGGCCGGCCTGCACCGCCATATACGCTACGCCGCACGCATCGGGATCGTCCTTGACGGGCAGGTACAGCAGAAAGCCGATGACCTTCTCAGGGTCTTCATCGTCCATTGCGACGATCAGTTCGACAGCAATGCCTTTGGCGCCGCCGAGCGCTTCGAGGTAGAGATGAACCTCATAGCCCACTGTGTATTGATACACGTTGTACAACGGGTTGCTCGGCGCGATGCCCACCATGCTGATGTCGGTCAGATTGTCGACGACCATCTGCAGGATCTGGCTGTTGATGGGCTCCGGGCACGAGGTGGCGAAGTGGGTGAACTGGGGCATTGCGTTTTTGACTCCGGGTTAAGGCTTAGCCCCGCTATTGTCACAGATCGAGCCCCCTCACAGGAAAATCACTGCTCGGGTGCGACGATGCGGAAGCGGATGTTGATGTCATTGGAGACGACATTCCCCGCCCACTCCCCTTCCCCAATATTGAAGTCGCTGCGTTTAACAACGATGTCGCCATCGAAGATCCCGATGGCATGTTCCGGCTTCAACTTCACCTTCACTTGCAACTCACGCGTCATACCCCTGAGGGTGAGATTGCCGGTGATCAAGTAATGGTGATCGCCCAGTGCTTCCACGCCGGTCGATTCAAAGGTCGCCACCGGATAATCCGCCGTGTTGAACCAGGCAGGCTTTTGCAGTTCGCTGTTGGCATCGCTATCCCCGGCGTCGATGCTGGCAAGGTCGATGGTCAACTTGGCGTGGGCCGTTTCGGGGTTTTGCGTGTCGAAATCGAGTGTGACTTCGAACTTGCCGAAAGTGCCGTAGGCCCGGGAGCCGAACTGGTTATAGGTGAACGAGATTTTGCTGGCGGTGGTGTTCACCTGGGTGTATTCGACAGCGTGGGCGCAGGGCAAAGTGCCGACCAGGAGGATGGCGAGCAATGCGGCGAAACGCGGGAATCGAGAGGGCATGGGATTCTCCGGTTGAAGCGCCCGTCAGGGATTGAGGACCGCGCCCGTGTGGCTGCGATAGCTGGACTTAAGCAAATATTCGATGGTTACGCCAGGTGCGGGGATAAATGCAGTTTGTAGCCAGCTGGCGTAGCCTGCTGCTACAAAGAATGCATCGTGGTTGAGAATGATTGGAAAGTCCTCGGCGTGAGGACCTTCCTGGTTTTTTCAAACGGTAACGTTACTAACCCGAGGGATCAGGCGTTCGGATGGGTGTGGTAGATCTTGCTGACGATGGTCCACTTGCCTTCTACCTTCAGCAGGTTAAAGAAGTCGGTGAAGCGGAACCCGGAAACGTTGTCGGTATCGACCCGCGCACTGGCTGCCGTACCGACGATGTCGATGCGCACGATGGCGGCTTTGGCTTGCGGGGATGGACGGAACGCATTGTCGATAATGTCGTAGAGGTTCTGGATCGCACCGCCGACGAGCTTGTCGCCATCGACGCCAAACAGGGTGGCCTGCTCGTTGAAAGCGGGCTTCATCAGCGCGCTGTCGGCCTTCGCGCCACCTTCGTTGTACTGGTTAAGTACGTCGACAATCGCGTTGTATTCCTGAACGTAAGTTAGATTGCTCATTGCATGACTCCTGATAAGTAACTGACACGGGTTAATACACGGAACCCTGTGGGATTGCGCTTGACTGGAGGCTGGTGATTAGGTTTTCTGCGCCACTCGGGCAACTGAAGGCTCAATACTGACCTTTTCCCATTTGGCGATGACCAAGGGCGCGATCGCATTGCCCAGCACGTTCAGGGTGGTGGTGCCGCTGTCGATAATCCGGAAGATGCCGGCAATCAGTGCGACCCCTTCCAGTGGCAGACCGGCAGACGCCAGGGTGGCGGACAGGATAATGATGGCGAATCCGGGAACGCCGGCAGCTCCTTTGGAGGTCAGCACCATCGTCACCACCAGCAGTATCTGCTGGGACAGCGACAGGTCGATCCCATAGAGTTGCGCGACAAAAATCGTCGCCACGCCGAGGAAGATCGACGCGCCATCCAGGTTGAATGCGTAACCCACCGGCACCACGAAACTGACGATTCGACGCGGCACGCCATAGTGTTCCAGCTTGCTCATCAACTGCGGCATGACCGATGCCGATGCGGCACTGGAGAACGCCAGAATCAGCTCATCACGGAAATACTTGATCAGTTTGAAAATGTTCTCGCCAATCAGGTAGCAAATACCGCCCAGCACCACCAGCGCAAAGACAACCAATGCCAGATAAACCACACCGATCAACTTGAGCAGAGGCAATAGCGAGGCAAAACCGAAGGTCGCCACGGTAGCGCCGATCATGCCGAATACCCCGATCGGCGCATACGCCATGACAATACCGACAACCTTGAACATTGCATCAGAGATGCCTTGAACCACCGCCACCACCGGTGCGCTTCTTTCTTTGGGGAGCGAGTTCAATGCCAGGCCGAACAGCACGGCGAAGAACAGTACCGAGAGCAACTTCGCTTCCGACATCGCGATAAAAACATTATCGGGAACAATGTTCTGCAGAATGACGAGAGCGCCCTTCGAAGGCTCCATGTTGACCGAAGCGGTGCTCTGGGAAATGCCCGAAATATCAGTGCCCGTGCCGGGCTCGAAGATATTGGCGAAACACAACCCCATCACAATGGCCAGGCCGGTAATCGCGAAGAAATAGCCCAGCGACTTGACGCCCATGCGCCCAAACGACTTGTTATCACCGCCGCCGGCAATACCCAGGATCATGCAACAGAAGACAATGGGCACAACGACCATCTTCATCATCTTGATGAAGATATCGCCAAGGGGTTTGAGGATTTCAGAACTGACCCAGCCTTGATACTGCGGGTGTGTATTGAAGTACCAACCGACGAGCACGCCAAGCAACAGCCCGGCAACTATTTGCCAAACCAAAGGGATACGTTTCATGTCTAGCCTTCTTGTTGGAGTGAAAGGACTGCATTACATGGCAGTTGCTAGAGTCATGAGCTTCCAGCTCATTTGAAATCGAATGGCACAACAAGGTTGTGCCATGACTTCTATTACTTGGCGAAGAGCTGGCTCATATCCTTGAACGCCTTGAACTCAAGTGCGTTGCCACACGGATCGAACAGGAACATGGTGGCTTGTTCGCCGACCTGCCCTTTGAATCGAATGTAGGGCTCAATCACAAACTCGGTACCAAAGGACTTCAGTCGCTCGGCCAGGGCTTCCCATTGCTGCCACTCCAGAATGATGCCGAAGTGCGGAACGGGGACGTCGTGCCCGTCTACCGGATTGCTATGCACGCTCTCCTGAGAAGCAGTTTTTGGGTGCTCATGGATAACCAGTTGGTGACCGTAGAAATCAAAGTCGACCCACTGTGTGCTGGAGCGTCCTTCTTGCAGTCCGAACACTTCAACGTAAAAGGTGCGTGTCGCCGCGAGGTCATAAACAGGGATCGCCAAGTGAAAAGGAGAAATGCTCATCTGAACTCCAATCAAGGTTGTTATCGGTTTTGTTTTGAGTACGGAGTCAATCGTAGAGCCGCAGACCAAACAAAAAAATCAATATATATTTCTTAGAAACACAATTAATATTTGTGAATGATCAAAGAATTGAAAACTCTCATTGCCGTCGCGCGCGAAGGCACCTTTGCCGCTGCCGGGAACAGGATCGGGCTGACTCAGGCTGCCGTGAGCGCCCAGATGCAGCGTCTGGAGGCCGAGCTGGGCTTCCAGATTTTCGAGCGCAAGGGCCGCTCGGCTCACCTCAACAGAATGGGGCATCAGATACTTCTGCAGGCGCAGGAGCTGCTTCGCCTCTATGACAATCTGGGGTCCACCACCGCTGGGCTGCCAGCCAGCGTGTTAGTGAACATCGGTGCCATCGCTTCCGTGCAGCGCTCGTTCCTGCCGGATGCGCTCGCCAGATTTCACCAACAGTGCCCGCAATGTCGAACCCGGGTGATTCCGGGTCTGTCGATGGAGTTGGTCAATCTGGTGGATGCCGGCGAGATCGACATGGCGGTGATCATTCGCCCGCCCTTTTCGCTACAAAGCGATCTGCGCTGGACGACCCTGGCACTCGAGCCCTACCGGCTGATCGTTGCGCGTGATGTGCCCGGAGAAGACTGGTCGGCACTGCTTTGCAACCAACCCTTCATTCGCTACGACCGATCATCTTTTGGCGGCAGGCAGGTCGATCGTTTCTTGCGGCAAATGCATTTCACCTTGCGTGAAGTGTGCGAGCTGGATGAACTGGAGGCCATTATCAAACTGGTCGAAAATGGCGTCGGTGTCGCGCTGGTGCCACAGACCGCGATTCATCAGGATTGGCCCGCGGGGGTGCGTGCGCTCGATCTTGGGCAACACACCTTCCATCGTGATATCGGCCTCGTCCATCGGGCTCGACAAAGTTTTACCGAGCCGGTGCGGGTACTGGCGCAACTGATCATTGAGCAGGTTCAAAGCGGCGCTTGAATCAGACTACGACACTGCTACAAATGTGTAGCGACTTATTACGAATAAACCCCAACCATCCACTTCACTTTTTCCAGCGCCTCCCTCAGTGCGCCCATCTCCACGGAGCCCAGCGCCAGGCGAAACGCATGCGGGACGTTGGCTGAGGTGGCAAACGGTTCGGCGGTGGAAACCGACACGTTTTCGCGCATCAACGCCATGGCGATCTGGTCGGCCCTTGCGTCTTCCGACAATGGCAGCCAAAGAAAATACGACGATGGATGGCGAATGCAGCGCAGTCCCGCCAGTACCTCGCCGGCCACGACTTGCCTCGCTTGCGCGTCCCGGCGCTTTTCGGCTTCCAGTTGCAGGACGGTGCCGTCGTCGAGCCATGTCGTGGCGATCGCCGTCATCACGCCAGGGGTATTCCAGGTAGTCGCTTTAATCGTGCGCTCCAACGCGGGCACGTTTTGAAGGGGGGCGACGACGAAGCCGACGCGCAATCCGGTAGCCACGCTTTTGGAAAGCCCTGACACGTAAACCGTCCTCTCGGGGGCGAGTACCGCCAGCGGTGCGGGGGGATTTTCCGCCAGGAAGGCGTAAGCGGCGTCCTCGATGATCAGCAGTCCATGCCGGCGCGCAATCGCCACCAGAGACTCGCGTTGATCGGTACTCATCACCCACCCCAGCGGATTGTGCAGGGTCGGCATCGTGTACACGGCCCGCACGCGTCTATGCCGGCACAGGCTTTCCAGCGCCTCAAGATCAGGCCCGTGATCGAGCACCGCAATGGGCACGATTTCAAGGTGCAGTGAGTCGGCCAGGGCCTTGAATCCTGAATAGGTCAACGCGTCTGCCGCAATCACATCACCGGGTTGCAACAGCGCCATCATCGTCACGGCCAGCCCCTGCTGGGCACCGTTGACGATCAACACCTGCTCCGCCTCAACCGTCAGACCCCGGACGCGCAGATGGCGCGCCACAGAGGCACGTTCATGCGGGCGCCCGGCGTGTGGCTGGTAGCGCAGCAGCGATTCCAGATCGCCGGCCGCTGCGAGCTGGCGCAGGGCATTGCGCAACAGTTCTGCCTGCCCGGGAAGCGCTGGATAGTTGAAGTTCAGGTCGGTCATGCCAGCGGCAACCGCATGCTGGTCGATTGCCTGGTTAGGCGACCACGAGGTTTCCCTGACAAACGTCCCCCGCCCCGCTTCCCCGCTGACCAGGCCCATGGCTTCCAGCTCCGCATAGACCCGGGTTGCCGTCACCAGAGCCAGCCCTTCGGTTGCCGCCAACAGACGGTGCGTCGGCAAACGCGTGCCCGGCAACAATCGTCCGCAGCGGATATCCGCCGCAAACGCATCCACCAGTGATTTGTAGCGAGAGCGAGGCATGCGCAAGTGTATCCATGACAATATTTTGATTGTATTGAGTTTCGTCCATACGATGCCTCCCATGCAACCTGCATAAAGGGGATCCTCAATGGAACGCACATCGAATCTGCAACACCACACCACGGAAAAGACCGCGAGCGGATGGCTCAACGGGTTCATCGGCGTGCTCATCTTCAGCGGCTCGTTGCCGGCGACACGGGTGGCCGTTCTGGAATTTGATCCGGTCTTCTTGACCGTTGCCCGGGCCAGCATCGCGGCCATTCTGGCGCTGTGCATGCTGCTGCTTTTCAACGAAAAACGGCCGGCCAAAAGTCAGCTTTTCTCCCTGGCAATCGTGGCTCTTGGCGTTGTATTGGGGTTTCCGCTGCTGACCGCGTTGGCGCTGCAATATGTGACGTCCGCGCATTCCATCGTCTTCGTTGGCCTGTTGCCACTGGCCACCGCAGCGTTTGGTGTCTGGCGCGGTGGCGAGCGGCCCCGGCCGGTTTTCTGGTTTTTCTCGGTGTTGGGAAGCCTGTTGGTGGTGGGGTTTGCCGTTTCCCAAGGCCTGACCGCTGCTCCTGCGGGGGACATCCTGATGTTGCTGGCGATTCTCGCCTGCGGACTGGGCTATGCGGAAGGCGCAAAGCTTTCCAGAACACTGGGCGGTTGGCAGGTGATTTCCTGGGCCTTGGTGCTGTCGTTGCCCGTCATGATCCCGCTGACCTGGTTTCTGGCCCCGCCTGCGCTCTCGGGCATCACCCTTCCCGCGTGGTTCAGCCTGGCTTACGTCTCGCTGTTCAGCATGTTTCTCGGCTTCGTATTCTGGTACCGCGGGCTGGCTCAAGGCGGGATTGCCGCCGTCGGTCAGCTGCAGCTGCTGCAGCCGTTCTTTGGTCTGGCGCTGGCGGCCACGCTGCTGCACGAGCAGGTCAGCCTTGGCATGTTGGGTGTGACCGTTGCGGTGATTCTTTGCGTGGTTGGTGCACGCAAGTTCTCGAAATAGACGGCTAGCAGTCAGAAACCGACTGTTGGTCGGCCCCTGAGCCACAGGAATACTAACCTTTTAAGGTAAGGCCTGAATCTGTTGTGGTGGACCAGCCTCCGAGATGTTCCCGGCCCACCGCCGTACTGAAAAGGAGGAATGAAAAATGGCCAATTTCGAGAAGAAAATGCCGGTGCATACCGACGACGAAAAAACCGATCAGCAACCGATGGCAACAGATCCTTGGCGTCCCCTGGAAAAACTGCGCCAGCAGGTCGATCACCTGTTCGAAGACTTCAATCGTGGTTCGGGGCTGACGCCTTTTCGGCGTGGGCTATTTGATGTCGAACCGTTCTGGAGTCGCGAATTTATCGGCCGCAGCCTGCCAGCGGTGGACATTACCGAAAAGGATGAAAGCTTCGAAATCACCGCCGAACTGCCAGGCATGGATCAGGAAAATATCGACATCAAACTGTCCAACGGCAATCTGATCATCAAAGGTGAAAAGAAAGAGGACAAGGAAGAAAAAAGAAAAGGCTATCACTTGTCAGAGCGTCACTATGGCTCCTTCCAGCGGGCGTTCAGCCTGCCTAAAGGTGTCGATGCCGACAAGATCGAAGCAAATTTCAGCAAAGGCGTGCTGAGTATTTCGCTGCCGAAGAAGCCCGAAGCCATGAGCGCGGACAAAAAGGTACAAATCAAATCCAGCTGAATCACCCCTTCACGCGACAGAAGCCCCTCACCGGGAAACCGGCGAGGGGCTTTTTTTGTTTCGTGAAAGAGACTGGCAGAAACTGTCAATCGACCTGGGACAATGGCTTGATGATCGTCAGACTGCAAGGTGCCCGGTTCAATATGCTTTCGGCCGTACTGCCGATAAAAATATCGATCCCGTGATGGTAGGTTGTCCCCAATACCACCATGTCGAAAGCATGTTGTTGTGCGAAATGTGTGATCACCTCAGTGGGGATGCCAGGCAGTAAATGTTGCTGCTGTTTTTCGATACCGTAGCGTTCGGCAAGCACCTCAAAGGCCTCTAGCTGAGCATCGCTGATTGCGTCTCTCAAACTGCCATCCAGTGTCGCTGTCGGCACGTTTACCTCAGACCCTCCCAACTCCGACCAGCCGTCGACGTTGAGCAGGTGCAAGGTGGCGCCACACGACTCAGCCAGCGTCGAGGCGAGGTCGAGAATCCGGTCATTCAGCCCTTGGGTCAGCGTCTCCAGATGGGACAGGTCGATGGTGGCGAGTATGTTCAACGGGTTTGGGTGTACGGCATCGGTGACCAGGTGCAAAGGGGCCGGACAGTCGCGCAGCAACTGCCAGTCCAGAGGTCGGTGGAAGGCGCGGTCGAATGCCGACACGCGGTGTGTGTCCTTGATCACCAGGTCCGCATGGAAGTCATTCACGTACTCAAGCAGGTGCGCCAGGCTTGGTCTGGCCCAGACCACTTCAGTGGTCACCTGCAACCCTTCGCATCGTTGAAACCGGGCTTGCTGCTCAAGCCAGTGACGATGCACCTGCAAATAACCTTCCCGCGCCTGGGCCATCGCGTCGTGATCGAACAGGCCGGCCACCGCCAGTGCCTGAACATGATCGAAAGCGACAATGTGCAACATTGCACCGGTTGCACAGGCCAGGGCTCGCGCCCGATCGAAAGCCGGTGTATGGACCATTTCGGTCGGGGCAATCAATAGCAGACGTTGAATTCTCACCCCTACTCTCCTTGCAACATCCTGCCGGGTTTGATCGTGGCTAGAACCACAGAGTGATCGTTCCAGAGCCGGAGGATTTGATCTTTGTCAGCTACAGGGGTCGGGCCGCATGCTGCATCACTCGTCGGGTTGATAAAGATCAATCCCGCTCCCCCGGTCGGTGGCAGGATAAAAACACGGCCTCCCGCCCAAACGCAGGGGTGCCATGGAGCACAGGTGTTTCTGCAATTTTTGACGATCATGGGCAACCCGGCCAAGGTTCTTAGCCGATATGCCGATGCCTACAATGTCGATGTAATTGTCATGGGCCGAGTCGGCCATCGTGGCATGGGCCGATTGGTGGGCAGCACGGTGGAGCATCTGCTGTACAAAATGCCGTGCAGTGTATGGGTGGTTTCACCTGAGGATCTGTAGAGGGCCATTTCGTAAAGCAGTCATATTGCGCCGACGCTCCATCGCGCAGGTTGAAAATCATTTGCTGCTCGCCTGAGTCAATGACCTGGGAAAATCGTGGATCGCACCGAGCGCTTTCACTGGAGGTGCATGATGTTCGCGGTCACGTTGATCAATACTTTGGCGGTGGTCGTCGCCGTGTTGATTCACTACGAATGCCTGTTACGCCTCAATGACTGGTTGCCGAGGCTTAAACTCTGGAACCGTTTCAGGATTGTCATCGGGGTGTTCGGGGCGCTGTTGGCCCATGCAATAGAGGTCTGGTGCTTCGCGCTGGTCTATTACCTGATGGTGCTCTCCGGTGACTGGGGCAGCCTGATCGGCAACTTCGATGGGTCACTGATGGACTGCGTGTACTTTTCATTCACCACGTACACGACAATCGGTTTCGGCGATATTTCACCCGTGGGCAACCTCAAGTACCTGACGGGTCTGGAGGCCCTGACCGGCCTGGTACTCATCACCTGGACGGCATCCTTTCTGTTTATCGAAATGCAGAAGTACTGGAAGCGCAAATAACCCACTCTTCGACACCCGATCTGTGGCGCCCCCTGGAAAGCTGGCATCAGACGCTGGTGGTCGGCGTTGGACGACTACCGTGCAAATATCGCTCGAACCAGTCGCCAGCCAGTCTGGCGACTGCTTCAAGCGCACCGGTTTCTTCAAAAAGATGCGTAGCGCCCGGCACGACTTCCAGACGTTTTTCACAGTGCATGGCATGACTGCTTTGCACATTAAGATTGAGCACCACCGGATCCTGCTCACCGACAATCTGCAGGGTCGGTGCCTTCACGCGGGCCAGCGCCGCACCCGCAAGGTCGGTCCGCCCTCCTCGGCTCACCACGGCATGCACCACGTCCGCACGTTCGGCCGCGGCCATTAGCGCCGCAGCGGCACCGGTGCTGGCGCCGAACAATCCAATCCGAAGCGGCTGCAGTTCGGCATCCCGGCCAATCCAGTCGATCACCTTCACCAGTCGCCCGGAAAGCAGCTCGATGTCGAAACGCAATTTCCGGGTCTGATTGTCCAGGTGTTGCTCGGGCTCCGTGAGCAGATCGAACAGTAAAGTGCCCAATCCCCGCCGGGCCAGTGACTCGGCAACGTGTTGATTACGCGGACTTGAACGACTGCTGCCGCTGCCATGGACGAACACCACCAGACCGATAGCGTTCTTTGGCAGCCTCAGGTCGGCAGACAGCGCCACGTCCCCCAGGTCCAGCTTTCGATAGAGAAGCTCAAACATTGGAATTCTCCTGACCGGAACACTGCCGGATTCTCTGCGCCAGGCCTGCCTCAGGCAGATCGAGAGTCACTTGGTCGAAGTCGACGGATAGAGACCGGCAAGGCGCGCGATCAGGACGCCAACGTAAAAAACACCTGCAAACTCTTCGACCATCACCAATGAGCGGGCGTGGTTGGTCAATGGGATAACATCACCGTAACCGGTGGTCGTGAGCGTTGTGAGGCTAAAATACATCAGTTTGAAGAACGTGCCGGGCTGTGTGAAATCGAGGCGGCCAGGACCGAATGAACCAGGGCTGGATATCTCGATCAGGGTGTAGATGAAGGACCAGATGAAGGCCATCATGATGTAGCCCGCAAGCGCACCATGCAGCTTGTCGGCTGTAATGGGGCCGCGCTTGAGAACATAGCGAAGCACTCCGCTGATCGAGACTGCAAGCGATGCGGCATACGTCATCGCGGCAAGCTCCAGAATCACGATACTCCCCGTCCACAACGCCACCCATTGAAGGCCGACACCAAGCACCGCCAAGCCCAGTTTGAGAATGAACCCCCGCCGAGTCTGCCTGGTAGCGAAAGCGCCCACGAGCAGCACGATTGAAAACAGAACACCGAGCAACGTGCGAGCGAATATGCCTTCCTCAAGGAAGGGAAACAGCAGGATCAAGCCAAGCAAGAGCAGCAACAGATAGGTGCAAGGCCCATGGCCTATGAGCATCTGGGCTAAATCCTCGTCGGATTTGGTTTCATCTTGCGGAGTTGTCATAGCAGTCTTCCCAGAGACCGAACTAACGCTCGCGACCTGACGTTGCGCGATTGAAACTTGACCAGACTTTAGAAGAATGGATAGTTGTAAATTCTAGTCGCGAATGCGTGTGTAAGAATTCTGTCATCGCGAGCCTCTGCCAACTCTGCGCAAACAATCCAGTCTGATGTATTGCCTGGAAAGCTTATTCGATTTTTTCATAGCTCCTGGCCAGGTCGACATGGCGCAACGCTTCCCCCCGTGAGGGAGAAGCTGAAGCAGGCTATCTTTATTAAATGGGTCCGGCCGCTGGTCTACAGAAACAGCGTGTCGTCATCCAATGAATTTTCATCCCCTGGGCGTGGAACAACCCTGCGTTTCCCACGCTGAGCCAAGGCCATGAAAAAGAACGAACAGTGGAACCTGTCCTACTTCGCGATTGCTTTTGTCGTGCTCAGCCTCATGCAGATCTTCTTTGGCGAGCGCCAGGCGGTGCAACCCCTGCCGTACAGCCAATTCCTGCAACTGCTGAACGAGCAAAAAGTCAGTGATTTACGGGTGGAGAAGGACCAGATCACCGGCAAGTTGCAAGAGCCCATTGACGGACGCGAGCGGTTCTCCACGGTGCGGGTCGACCCGGCGCTGGCGAGCGAACTGTCCCAGTCGGGCGTCGGTTTTACCGGGACCACCGAAAACACCTTTATGAACAGTCTGTTGGGCTGGTTGTTGCCGTTCATCCTGCTCATGGTGTTCTGGAATTTTTTGTTTCGGGGGATGGCGGACAAACAAGGCCTGGGCGGGCTGATGAATGTCGGCAAGTCCCGGGCCAAGGTGTTTGTCGAACGCGACACCGGGGTGACCTTCGCCGATGTCGCGGGCATCGACGAAGCCAAGGCCGAACTGGTGGAAATCGTCTCGTTCCTCAAGGACAAGGCCCGATACGCACGCCTGGGCGCGCACATTCCCAAGGGCACCTTGCTGGTCGGCCCGCCGGGCACCGGCAAGACCCTGGTGGCCAAAGCTATCGCCGGTGAAGCCGGGGTGCCGTTTTTCTCGATCTCGGGGTCCGAGTTCGTCGAGATGTTTGTCGGCGTCGGTGCGGCCCGGGTCCGCGACCTGTTCGAACAGGCACGACAGGCGGCGCCCTGCATCATCTTCATCGATGAACTCGACGCGCTGGGCAAGATGCGCGGCGTCGGTACGCTGGGCGGCAATGACGAAAAAGAACAGACCCTCAACCAGTTACTGGCCGAACTGGACGGCTTCGATCCCCGTGAGGGCGTCGTATTGCTGGCTGCGACCAACCGGCCGGAGGTTCTCGATCCGGCGTTGTTGCGGGCCGGCCGCTTCGACCGACAGATTCTGATCGACCGCCCCGATCGCAGAGGGCGGGAGGCGATCCTTAAAGTTCATCTGCAGAAAATCACTGTGGAGCCAGGGCTCGATGGTGCGCGTATTGCCGAGATCACCACTGGCTTCACCGGCGCCGACCTGGCCAACCTGGTTAACGAAGCGGCCATCGTCGCCACCCGTCGCGGCGCCGAAGCGGTCAACCTGGACGATTTTACCGCGGCGGTAGAACGCCTCATCGCAGGGCTGGAACGCAAGAGCAACCTGCTCGATCCTGACGAACGCCGGGTGGTGGCCTATCACGAAATGGGGCATGCCCTGGCCGCCAGCACGCTGCCGGCGATGGACCCGGTGCATAAAGTGTCAATCGTGCCCCGCGCCATCGGCTCGCTCGGCTATACCCTGCAGCGACCGACCGAGGATCATTTCCTGATCAGTTGCCAGACGCTCAAGGACCGGATTGTCGTGCTGATGGCCGGGCGCGCCGCCGAGGACCTTGTCTATGGCCAGATCTCCACCGGGGCCGCCGATGATCTGGGCCGTGCAACCGATATCGCCCGACAACTGATTACCCGGTTCGGCATGAGCGCCGAACTTGGGCAGTCGGTGCTGGAGCGGCAAACCCCAACGTACCTGGGGGATCGCATGGCCACGCTGGGTGATAAGGACTATTCGGAACAGACCGCCCGGGAAATCGATCTGGGTATTCGCGCCCTGCTCGATGAAGCCTACCAACGGGCCAAGGCATTGCTTGCGAGTCGACGGGCCGACCTCGATGAGGGGGCCCGCCTGTTGCTGGAAAAGGAAACCCTCACCCCCGAGGAATTTCCCCCACTGATGCCGCTTCACCCTGCCCCGCCATTACCGAAACCCTGATATCCATCAATGCCGATTACCCGGCGCAGGAGTCCATTGCCACTGCATCACCTCGGGCATGTCTTGCCCGTGTTCGATGAGGTAAAGCTTGTGCTTTTCCATCGTCGCCCAGTACCGCGCCCGGGCAGTCTGGAGCTGATCGTGCAGCCGGGGTACGCGCTCGATGACATCCAGCGCCAGTTGATACCGATCCAGATTATTGAGCACCGCCATGTCGAAGGGTGTGGTGGTCGCCCCCTCGTCCTTGAAGCCGCGAACGTGGAAGTTTTCGTGATTGGTGCGCTTGTACAGCAGTCGGTGGATCAGCGCGGGATAACCGTGGAAGGCAAAGATCACGGGGCGGTCGACGGTGAACAGTTCATCGAACGCGTTGTCCGGCAAGCCATGGGGATGGTGGTACGACGGTTGCAGGACCATCAAATCGACGACGTTGATCACCCTCACCCGCAAATCCGGCGCGTATTCGCGCAGCAAGGTGACCGCGGCCAGGGTTTCCAGAGTCGGAACGTCGCCGGCACAGGCCATGACCACGTCGGGATCGTTATCATCCCGGCAGGCCCAGTCCCACCGTCCGATGCCGACCTGGCAATGATGGATCGCCGCATCGATATTCAGCCATTGCCACTCCGGTTGCTTGCCGGCCACGATCACGTTGACGTAATTGCGGCTTCTGAGGCAATGATCGGTCACTGACAACAGACAATTGGCATCGGGCGGCAGATAAATCCGGACCACGTCCGCGGTCTTGTTCGCCACCAGATCAATGAACCCCGGGTCCTGGTGGGAAAAACCGTTATGGTCCTGGCGCCAGACGTGGGAGGTGAGCAAATAGTTGAGCGAGGCAATAGGTTTGCGCCATGACACTTCGGCAGCAGTCTTCAGCCATTTGGCATGCTGGTTGAACATCGAGTCGACGATGTGGATGAACGCCTCATAACAGGAAAACAGGCCATGTCGACCCGTCAGCAAATAGCCTTCGAGCCAGCCTTCGCACACCTGTTCGCTCAGAATTTCCATCACCCGGCCATCGGCCGCTAGATTGACGTCGTCGATGCCTAGCGGCTCCATCCATGCCTTGGCACTGACTTCATAGACCGCATCCAGCCGGTTCGAGGCGGTTTCATCCGGGCCGAACAGGCGAAAGTTGCTCGACGTCAGATTGCCTTTCATCACGTCTCGCAAAAACGTTCCCAGTACTCGTGTGGCTTCTGCCCGCAGGCCACCGGGAACCTCGACGCTCACCGCATAGTTGGTAAACCGCGGCAGTTCCAGCGGTCGCAACAGCAGCCCACCGTTGGCGTGGGGATTGGCGCTCATACGCCGGTGGCCGGTCGGCGCCAGGGCGGCGATTTCGGGCAGCAAGGCGCCATTGGCGTCAAATAATTCGTCAGGGCGGTAGCTGTTGAGCCATTCCTCCAGTTGCCGCAAGTGCATGGGTTGCTGGAAATCGGCCAAGGGGACTTGATGCGCACGCCAGGTGCCTTCGACCCGACGGCCATCGACGAACTTCGGTCCCGTCCAGCCTTTGGGCGTGCGTAATACCAACATCGGCCACAAGGGACGTTCCGGTGCCCGGGTTTGCGGCTGTTGACGCGCGACCCGCTGAATTTCACGAATCTGCAGCACTATCATGTCCAGTGTCCTGGCCAGGGCTTGATGAACCTCTGTCAGGTCATCGCCTTCGACGAAAAACGGATCGTAGCCATAGCCATACATCAATGCGGACAACTCCTCCTCGCTGATGCTGGAGAGCACCGTCGGGTTGGCGATTTTGTACCCGTTCAGATGCAAAATCGGCAGCACAGCCCCGTCTCGCGCCGGGTTGAGGAATTTGTTGGAGTGCCAACTGGCCGCCAGTGTCCCGGTTTCGGCCTCGCCGTCGCCAATGACACACGCCACCATCAGGTCCGGATTATCGAACGCGGCACCATAGGCATGGGCCAGGCTATAACCCAGCTCGCCTCCTTCATGGATCGACCCCGGAATCTGCGCCGAAACATGGCTGGAAATGCCGTAGGGCCAGGAAAACTGCCGGAACAGCCGAGTCAGACCGTTGGTGTTGCACTCCACCGATGGATTGAATTCGGTGTACGTCCCCTCCAGATAGGTCTGGGCCACGACCGCCGGGCCGCCATGTCCGGGGCCGGCAATGAAGATCATGTTCAGGTCATAGGCCGTGATCAGGCGATTGAGGTGCGTATAGATCAGGTTCAACCCCGGCGTGGTGCCCCAGTGCCCCAGTAACCGTGGCTTTACATGCGCCAGCGTCAGCGGCTCCTTCATCAGCGGGTTGCCCTTGAGGTAGATCTGCCCGACCGCCAGATAATTGGACGCCCGCCAGTAGGCATCCAGCCCTTCCAATTGCTCGACACTCAGAAAATCGCTCATGAAGTTCTCCGCGAGTGGGCTCGGTCTACTCAATAGACCTGCGTCAATTTTGGGAGACTGCTACAGCGCAAGACTTGATTTACATCAAGTTTTGCACACGCCGCCCCGGCGCAACGGGGGGCCTTTTTTCCACTCGTCGATTGCCCCCGTAAACGCCCGATTGAAACGGTGATCCGAACTATCCTTCACCTCAATTCAGGGAGACTCTCTGCAATGCCCGAAACCCGGCCCTACCAACCTCACTATCTGAAAGCCGCCTGCTCCAATTGCAGCGTCCTGGAGTTGTGCCTGCCGATTGGCTTGACCGGCAAGGAGGTCGAGCGGCTGGATACCCTGATCGTTCAGGCGGGTAAAGGTTAAAAAAGGGGCCGCCCTGTACCGGGCCGGTGATCCGTTGCGCTCGCTGTATGCGGTACGCATCGGCTCATTCAAGACCAGCATGCTGTCTGTGGATGGCCGTGAGCAAGTGACCGGTTTTCAGATACCCGGCGAGATGCTCGGTCTGGACGCCATCAGCGACGATCGGCACGCCTGCAGCGCCTTTGCCCTGGAAGACAGCGAAGTCTGCCCGCTGCACTACGCACAACTGGAGAAACTCGCCCAGGAACTGCCCTCACTGCAACACAACATGAACAAACTCCTGAGCCGGGAGATCGTGCGTGATCACAGCATGCTCATGATGATGGGCAACATGAACTCCGATGAACGCCTGGCAGCTTTCCTGCTGAACCTGTCGCAACGGCTGAGCATTCGCGGGTACTCATCCAGAGACTTTGTGCTGAAGATGCGCCGTGAAGAAATCGGCTCGTATCTGGGCCTGCGCCTGGAAACCATCTGCCGGGGCATCGCCCATCTGCGGGATCTGGAATTGGTCGAGATTTCCGGGCGCAACGTCAACGTCCTGAATCTGGACGGGCTCAAGCAACTGGTCGCCGGCTGTCACCGCCAGTCGACCTTCTGACACCCTACGGTGCATCGGCTTTTGGAGAATCGTCATGCGCGCCATGGTTCTGCATGCCCCCGGTCAGCCGCTGCAACGGGAAGAGCGCGCCATCCCGACACCCGACGCACACCAACTGTTAATCAAAGTCCTGGCCTGTGGCGTGTGCCGCACCGACCTGCATCTGGTGGACGGTGAATTGCCGCAAGCGCTGCTGCCGCGGGTACCTGGTCATGAAATCGTCGGTGAAGTGACGGCGGTGGGTGCCGATGTAGCGCCCGACTGGGTCGGCAAGCGCGTTGGCGTTCCCTGGCTTGGCTGGACGTGCGGTGAATGCACATTCTGCCGCTCGGGCCGGGAGAATCTCTGTGATGGGGCCCAGTTCACCGGCTGTCATCTGGATGGCGGTTATGCCGACTACGCCGTTGCCGACGCCCATTTCTGTTTTCCCATTCCGGACGCTCTCTCGGCCGCCGAAGCCGCACCGCTGCTGTGTGCCGGGCTGATCGGTTTTCGCGCCTTGCAAATGGCCAAAGGGGCGCGTCATCTGGGGCTTTATGGCTTTGGCGCGGCGGCGCATCTGGCGATTCAGGTGGCGCGAGGCCGAGGGCAACAGGTGTATGCCTTCACTCGCCCGGGCGACAACGAGGGCCAGGCCTATGCCCGAACCCTCGGCGCCGAATGGGCGGGCCCCTCGGATCAGCCGCCACCACACCCGCTCGATGCCAGCCTGATCTTCGCCCCCGTCGGCGCGCTGGTGCCACTGGCGCTGGAAGCCACCGTCAAGGGCGGCTGTGTGATATGCGCGGGCATCCACATGAGCGACATTCCCGGCTTCCCTTATCGGCTGCTGTGGGGCGAGCGCAGCATCCGTTCGGTGGCGAACCTGACCCGCGAAGACGGCACCGCGTTTTTTGCAGAGTTGCGTCATACGCCCGTGCACAGTGACGTCACCTGCTTCGCCCTGGACGATGCCAACCAGGCACTGGCAAGCCTGCGGGCCGGTCAGGTCAAAGGGGCGATCGTGCTCATCCCCTGACGTGCGACACCGGCTGCTTGACCGCCAGAATACTGCCCGGCACCGAGTAAAGGGCCCGTTCCGTGTTGCTGCCGATCAACCGATCGAACCCCACTCGGTGCATGGTGCCCATCACCACCACATCGACCAGATACTCCTCGACAAACTCACTCAGCACCGGTGCCGGCAGGCCCATGATGAAATGCCGACGTTCTGGCGGCACACCATAGCGATCGGCCAGGGTGACAAACGCCTGATGCAGGGATTGCCGCAGGTCCTCCATGAAGTCCACATTCCACCCGGCGCTGACCAGGGGCGCATCGCCATTGAAGACCGGCGACAAGTCATAGGCGTACAGCAGATGCAGCGGTGCATCGCATTGCAGGGCCAGTGCATTGGCCGATTGAATGATGATGTCGTTGAGACCACTGATTTGCGTCGAAGGGTCGAACGGGTCCACTGCCGCCACGATCCGGTGCGGCAAACCGTAACGGGCCTGATTGACCAGATGCACCGGCACCCTGCATTCGCGCAGCAGGTGACAATCCAGAGGAGTGACAAACACCCGTTTGAGCAACGGCTCCAACGTAGCGTCCTTGATCAGCAGGTCGGGTTTGAGTTCTTCGACGCACCTCAAGATGTCCAATAACGGATGAGTGGTGAAGACCACCTCCACGCTTACTTTCAATCCCTCACCGCTGAGGCGCTGGATTTCTTCCACCATCCAGCGGCGATAGCGGTGCAGATAGCGCTGGTACTCCGCCTCATCGGTTTTTTCCTCCCACAAATGGATGATCGGGACCGGCTCGATAAACGCCCGTACATCCAGCGCCGCCCCGCTGGCCTTGGCAAGGGCAACGGCACGCAGCAAGGCCGGGGACTGGTAAAGGGTTCGGTCGGCGATCAGCAACACACGTTGATATTGGCCCATCACACACCTCGACTCGGTGCCGGTCCAAAGCGCCAGCATGTCCCCAGACTGCGCTCGTTGCCCCTGCCCCGGGTTGATTTACATCAGATGCGAGCGTTTGAGCGTGCCTGTCACGAGTGTCTACGCCGCTGTCACCGGACAGTACTCCATTGATGCCGCCAACAATGCCCCCATGCGTGATTTGGCCAAAGCCCTGGGGTTTGAGACCCGCCACGATCCCGATGACAATCGTCAGGTCATTCACTGCCTCTATCTGAAAAAAACACCCCTCGGCGTCATCTGCCGAGGGGCGTTTCAACACTCAGGGCTGTAACAATGGATGCCGACCCGCCATTCAGTGCTTTTTTTTAACGCGGTCCGCCAACAACGCTAGGCTTACGAATAATGTGGTGATTATTCGCCATTTTGCAGGGAGCGCAAAAATGGAAATCATTGACCGTTGGCGGTACCTCTCTCTCAGGATGGCTCAGGGAGGAATGCCGCAATGAAGCTCTCCAATCATTACAAATGGTCTGCCTTGGGCGTCATTGCGCTTTTCCTTTTCAGCGTATTGATATTTTTGCTGATCAAATCCTACACGTACGACACGTCGACCTACTTCGAATCGCGCGACTTCGTGCGTCAACTCAAGCAGTACGATGCCACGTGGAACTTGAAGATTCTGCGAGCAAAAATCGGCATGAACAACAACCTGCTTCTGGTGGCGCACCCTGAAGCAGAACAGCGATGGGCGCAGCTCGATAGTCTCAACGCCGTCGGCCCGTTTTCGACCCTTTGGCAATCTCGGCGGCAGGGTTATCTGGATGCAGTAGAAAACAAAACCCGATTGGTTGAGCAATTCAAACAGCACAACACCGTGCTGCGCACTTCACTCGATGCCCTGCCTGAGTTGAAAGATGGCATTCATGCGCTGCAGGAAGTCTTCAACGACAAACACCCGTTGAATGCTACGGCGGCCTCATTGGTGTTCGATATTACGTTGGATACCTTTGAATACGCCCTCAATGTCTCCAGCGAAATGGCTGAGGAAATCGCCGATCATCTGAAAAAACTGAATGAATACGTCAATCAACTGCCGCCGGAACAGCGTCCGCCTTTCACTGCATTTGTAGGCGCTGTGAATGCCATTGTTCGAGAGCAGCCCATCGTCAATGACTTGATTGATCGCATCAGTGTCATTCCGGTCGCACAGCAACTGGACAGCATCACCGAGTTATTGAACGAAACACAACGGCGCACCAGCGCGACAGACCGCCAATATCACCTTTATCTCGGGATATGCGCCGGCATCATGGCGCTGCTGTTGTTGTACCTGGCCGCCCGACTGATTCGCAGTTATGCCTTGATCAACAAGATGAACAACGCGTTACAGACAGTAAATGAGCGACTGGAGCAACGCGTCGAGGAACGCACCCGCGAACTGCTGGAAGCCGAGCGCGAGTTGGTCGAAGCCGCGCGGATGGCCGGTATGGCAGAGATTGCCACCAATGTGCTGCACAACGTCGGCAATGTGCTGAACAGCGTTAACGTCTCGGCAGATTTGATCACCCGCAAATTGGCGGCCAGTAAAACCCTGGGCCTGGGTAAAGCGGTGAACATGATGAACGAACATGCCAAAGACCTGGGGCAGTTCATGGCGTTCGATGAGAAAGGCAAACTACTTCCCGTTTACCTCAATCAACTGGTCGACTCCATCGCGGCCGAGCAGTCGAGCATCGTTGACGAGCTGGCGCAACTGACCAAAAGCATCGATCACATCAAGGACATCGTAGCCACCCAACAAGCCTATGCTGGCGCAGCCAGGCTGGTCGAGCCGTTGAACGTCGTCGATCTGTTCGAGGATGCGTTACGCATGAATTCCGGTGCCTTGAGCCGGCACCATGTCGTCGTCACCAAGGACTACCAGGACACGCCGACCATCATTGGCGACAAACACCGGTTGCTGTTGATCCTGATCAACCTGATCAGCAACGCCAAGTATGCGATGTCCAAGGTCAGCGACCATCAGCGTCACATGACCCTGGGCGTGAAGATTATCGATAACGCAACGCTGCGCCTCAGCGTAGAGGATCAGGGCGAAGGCATTGCTGCCGAGAACTTGACCCGCATCTTCAATCACGGCTTCACCACGCGCAAGGAAGGTCACGGTTTTGGCTTGCACAGTTGTGCGCTCGCGGCGGTGGAGATGAACGGACACCTGCGCGTCCATAGCGATGGGCCCGGCCAGGGAGCGGTTTTCACCCTGGAGATTCCGCTGGAGACTGCCGACGCATTGCCAGCAGCCGCAGTCCTGCAATAACGTCGCCCCGCCAATACCCGTCAGTCAGGTGCGAAACCTGTGGGAGCGGGCTTGCTCGCGAAGAGGGAGTGTCAGTCGACATTAATGTTGCCTGACACACCGCCTTAGCGAGCAAGCCCGCTCCCACAGGTACCGCATTTGGCATTAGTCATGCTGTCAACACGACTACCCCACCAAAGCCATCAACTGCTGGCGTTGCGCATCCGTGAGCATCGGGCCTGCACCTGCGCCGGCGTTTTCCGCCATGTAACGCGGGTTGCTCGTGCCGGGGATGACACAGGTCACCGCCGGATGAGCCAGCAGGAACTTGAGCGCCAGTTGCGCCCAGCTGTTGACGCCCACTTGCGCGGCCCATCCCGGCAGCGGTGTGCCTTTCAATCGAGCCAGCAAGCCACCGCCGCCAAAAGGCCGATTGCAGATCACCGCCACACCGCGCTCGCGACACAGCGGCAGGATTCGCTTCTCGACGCCGCGGTCGTCCAGGGCATAGTTGATCTGCAAAAAGTCCAGCGGCTCGGCTTTGAGTACCGCTTCCACTTCGTCATAGGCCGACGCCGTGTAATGGGTGATGCCGATGTAGCGGATGCGCCCTTCTGTTTTCCATTGGCGCAGCGTGGGCAGGTGGGTTTTCCAGTCCAGCAGGTTGTGAATCTGCATCAGATCGATACGGTCGGTCTGCAACAGCTTGAACGACTGCTCCATCTGCGCGAGGCCTTCATCACGACCCTGGGTCCAGACCTTGGTGGCCAGAAAGGCCGGCGAGCGTGGCCGATGGATCGACAGCAATTCACCAGTCGTCTGCTCGGCGCGACCGTACATGGGCGAGCTGTCGATCACCGTGCCACCCTTCTCGAACAACGCGCTGAGTACGGCGGGCAGTTGCTTGTAGGCAGCCTCGGAAGGCGCGACATCAAAGCCGCGATAGGTGCCCAACCCGACCATGGGTAGCGGCTCGTTGCTGGAAGGAATGGCTCGGGTCAGCATGTTCTTGCCTCCTGTTTCCGTCGACGGCGCCGATGCGGCAAGGGCCGGATCGAAGGTGAAGACCGCCGAAATACCGGCAGTCAGCGTGAGTAGTCTTCTACGCGTGAAGACAGCAGGATCGGTCATGGAATTCCCCCTGACTGCTCATTGATGGTCGCCCTGTGCTCCTGTCGTCTGGCCAGCCACAAACATAACCAGCCCCATAGCCCGGCAAACGGCACGATCACCACCGCCACCAGACCAAAACCCGCGCCCAGCGCCGTCAACGCGGCGGAGAGCCAGCCACTGGCGGCATCGCCGCCGCGATACACCAGGGTTTCGATCACATTCTTGGCCTTGTACTTTTCCTCGCGGCTCACCACTGTCCACAACACTTCTCGCGCCGGACGCACGATGGCGAACTCGACGGCGCGGCGCAGCCCTTGCGCCAGCGCGACGGTTGCAGGCACGGGTGCCAGGGCCATGGCGCTGAACGCCACGACCGTCGCCAGCGGCAAGGCGACAAGCGCCCCGCCGATGCCGATCACGCGGATCAACGGCGCCGTCAGCAGTAATTGAAATATCAGCGTCAGCGTCGAAACGATCAAATCGACGACGGCGAAGAATTGCGTCCTGCTGGCCACATCAGCATAGCTGCCGGCGACAATCCTTCCCTGTTCGAAATACAGCAAGGTCGCGGCACTGGTGTGCAACAGCATGAACAGCACCAGCCCCATCAGATAACGCGAGCGCAGGATCAGCGTGATCCCGGCCAGCATGCTGCCACCCATGCGCCGCTCATCCAGCCAGCGGCTGCCGGACTGCGACGCCGTGCGCGACAACAGCGCCCGATAGCAGCGCACCGCACTTTCCAGCAACACCGCCGCCGCAATGGTCAACGCCACCGGCCCAAGATTCGTGGCCATGGTCGCGGCCAGCAACGGCCCGATGAACGTGCCCAGGGTTCCACCCGCCGCGATGAAGCCAAACAGCCGCCGCCCTTGCTCGCTGGAAAAACGGTCGACCAGCACGCTCCAGAAAATCGACACGATGAACAGGTTATAGATGCTGATCCAGACGAAAAACACCCGCCCCACCGCCACCGGCGCCATGTGATTGGCGATCAACACGCCAAACACCAGCATCGACAAAGCGATCACGCGATAGATCAGCGGCACGAAACGGGTGGCCGGCAGCCGCGAAACCAGCACGCCGAACAGCGGCACCATCAGCAGCATCACCACGAAAGTGGCAGTGAACAACCATTGCAACTTGTCGGCACCGCCCTCGAGGCCCAAGGCATCGCGCAAGGGTCGCACCAGGTAATAACTGGCGAGCACGCAGAAATGGAAGGCGAAACCCAGCATCAGGGCCGTTCGTTCGGCCGGCAGAACCTTGACCCATTTCAGCGCGTCGGTGGCCGTCATGGCACAGGCCCCGGATACAAGTGTCGACTCTTGGACATCGGTGTGCTCCCGTACGGCAACTATCGATGGACTACACTCTGACAACGCTCAAGCGATAGCCGTCGTCAGGTCCAGAGCAGTCCATGTCGTCTAATGCCCCCTGTGGGAGCGGGCTTGTCGCGAAAAAGGTGTGTCAGGCGACATCAATGTTGACTGTGCCGCCGCCTTCGCGAGCAAGCCCGCTCCCACAGGTTCTGCGCCTTAACCAGCATCAGTCCATGTCGTCCACTAAAGTTAGCCGAATGTTGCGCACCCTGATGTCTCTCTTCGCATTCGTTGCCATTGCGTACCTGCTGCTCTGCGCGGCGCTGTTCGTGTTTCAACGCGCCCTCATCTACTACCCGCAACCCCGCGCCATCGACGCGCCCGAAACGTCGCTTACGCTGTCAGTCGCCGACGCGCAGGTGCTGGTGACTGTCAGGCCGCACGACGGCCCGAAGGCGTTGATCTACTTTGGCGGCAATGCCGAGGATGTTTCCCGTAACTTGCCCGGGTTCTCGCAAGCCTTTGCGGACCATGCGATCTACTTGCTGCATTACCGAGGCTACGGTGGCAGTACCGGGTCACCGTCCGAGGAGGCGATTCAGCGCGATGCCATGACCTTGTTCGACATGGTCTACAACACCCATCCCTCTATCGCCGTGGTCGGGCGCAGCCTGGGCTCGGGCGTCGCCGTACGCCTCGCCAGCCAGCGCCCGGCCTCGCGGTTGATTCTGATCTCTCCCTACAGCAGTCTTGAAGACCTCGCCGTGCGCCAGTTCCGCTGGTTCCCGGTGAAGTGGCTGCTTCAGGACAAATACGAATCGTGGAAATACGCCGCACACATCACCATACCGACGCTATTGATCGCGGCCGAGCACGACGAAGTCATACCGCGCTCAAGCACGGAACAGCTTTACACGCATTTCGCCAAGGGCGTGGCCACGCTGCAGGTGATACCGGGCACGGGCCACAATTCGATATCCGGGAGCCCGCAGTACCTCAAGCTGATCGGCGCCGCATTGTGAGTCAGGTATAGGCCAACAACCGGCCGCACAGCACCACGCTGACCCATAACCCAATCGAAAGCACTGCCTGCACTTTGGCAATGGCCGGTGCCGCGACGCCTGTGTTCCATCGGCTGACTGAACGGTATACACCGGCGTGAAAAAGGGCTGCGTTGATGCCCGCCGTAGCGATCAGGCTCAGCTTTAAAATGAAAATGTTGTTGGTGGCGAAGTCATGGGGATGGGCGGTAAACATCATCAGGCCAGCGGGTACGATCAATACCAGGGCAGCGACGGACCATCTCAGGAGATGGCGGGCCAGGGCTGTCACCGCAATATCCCTGGACAGGCCGAGCACCCGCAGATCGAACATGAAGACCGAGCCCACAAGCACCACGAACCCAATGATGTGAACCACCTCGACGATCGGGTAAAGCCACAGCTCGCCGCGCATGGCCAGCCCAAGTCGCGAGTCATCCAGCCAGTCCAGCCAGCTTTGCGGACCGGATCCGCTGGCACCTGTGGTGTCCATCAGCGCAACTCGGTGGTTTTATCGCCGATGGTGATGCGTTCCGCTCGCAGTTCTTCGGGTTTGTTTCGATTCGGATAACCGACCACCGTAGCCGTCGTACCGACATTCAGCATGTCCTTCGACAACCCACGGTTCTCCATGCGCGATGGAGGGGCCAGAACGATGATCCACGTCTTGTCGGCTGTTTTGAGACGCAGCAGCCCGTGCGGATGGGAATAGCCGGATTCCTCGATCGTTCCGTTCAGTTGCATGGATTTGCTGGCGTCATACTCACTCCAGCCGTGATGAGCGAACGCCGCAGTGGCCAACAGTGGCAATGACAGTCCGATGCTTCTGAGCATGGCTTTCATGATGCGGTTCTCCTGATGCAGTCATTGAATAGCGGCGTATCGAAAACGAACAAGCGATCAATCGTCGTCATCGCACTTGACCTCTTTCTTGTACTCGTCTGGCTTGGCTTCGATCCTGACCTTGCAGCCATGCTCGCGGAATTCGTCTTTCCATTCACCACGACGCCAATTGGCACCGCGGCCATTCGGGCATTTGACCTCTTCCTTGTATTCTTTATTTTTTGATTCGATCTTTACCTTGCAGGGCCCATCCCGGTATTCATCCTTCCACTCATCACCCTCGCGTACGCCTTGCCAGTGATCCGCTGACGCGGGTGTCAACATGACTGAACTCATCGCAGCCAATATCCACACGCCCAGCATGGGCCTCGCACTCATTTCACTTCCTCAGCAATTAAAGACGAGACGATACGCTCGCTGCTGATACGACAACGCTCTGCGGCAGCTTGCTCCTTTGGCGAGACGAAACTGTGGGCTGATCGTCGGAAAGGAAACACGGCACGGGGCTCTGGACGAGACTCAACGTCCCAACGCAGGCCGCAGATTTGGGTCGGCGATCACTGAGTCAACATCCCAACAATCGGGTTTTGTGGTGGATAGGCCGGCCTCTTCGCGAGCAAGCCCGCTCCCACACTGGATCTACGGTGATCACAAACTTTGTGACCGGCACCGATTAAATGTGGGAGCGGGCTTGCTCGCGAAGAGGTCCGCAAGAACACCCGCAAACTTTCGGTTAAATCACGTACGGACGTGAGCTGGCTTACTCATCAGCATTCAGCGCATAAAACTCATGCAACTTGGCCTGCAACAAAGTCGAGAAATTCGACCAGATACGTGTCCTTGAATACACTCATGGCCTCAGGATGCATTTGTCTCACCAGTGGTGAGACTTTTACGGGACTGATGACGCTACGCTCGAATAACGCGGCTTTGAACTGACGTTCGAGTTCCCGGCTCGACCACTTCTCCTGAATCGTCATGCGCAGGTAAAACTCGCGCTCTTCCGGGCGTTTGCTTTGGTTGAGAATGATCAGATTTTGAGTCCAGGGCAATTGTCGCAGCAGTGCTGCGACAATTGGGTCATGCCTGTATGCCTCGTAAAACTTGCGCATGCGAAAGAGATTAGCTCTGGTAAAACCACGAAATCCCGGCTGAGTACGCGCGAGGTGAGTAGCCAATTGAGCGACCACTCCATCCCCCCACTCCGCTGCTTCGATCTTCCGGCTGATGTATGCCCCGACCTGCCAGTGCAGTTCAATCAACTCGGTATTGACTGCCTGCACCGCTCGCTGCCGGGCAGTGACGATCAGTTGCGTGATTTCGTTAAAGCTTGCGCCAATGGACGGCGCAGTAGCGCTGAGGTCATTCACGTGAAGGCGTTCCTGTTTAGTAGACGACCTTCTCTAGTACTCCTCACCTTGAAACAATAAAAATCACGATGTGTTTCGGCGTGAAACAGTGTCACTTGATTACGGAATTGGTCAGCAGCCTGCTGACCAATTCAATAGTCGCAACACTGCTGCGACTATTTCATTCACGGATAACTAAACCCCTTAACCAACGTCAACTCCCCCACCGCCCGCATCGGCACCAGGAACGTCTCCATCTTCTCGTTCGGCGTTCCCTCTTCCGTAATCACCGTAATCTGCGCGGTAGTCAGCGGCTGAACAGCCTCTTCCTGCCCGTCCTCATCACTGCGATACCCACCACCGTAGTAGTTCACGTACACCTGATACTGCCCCTTGATCGGAACAGGCATGGCGAAGATTTCCGGGCCGTAGCCGGTGGTGACGTCGACGTCGAGTGCTCCGCCATTGGCCGCGACGCGGTCGCCATACCAGATGTGGCCGCCGTCAGGCGTGACGAGGTGCAGGTCGAGGTCGGTGCCGTCGCTGTCCCAAGCCAGCAACACGCGCAACTTGGCCGGGGTGGCGCCGCCGCGGGTGTTGAGGAACTGGGTGCGGTGGCGTTGTTGGCCATCGGGGCTGCGGACTTCAACGCTGTTGCTGCCGTTGGGGAATGAGAACGGGCGATCGTAGCGGCCGGCGGGGTCAATTTTCAGCGGCATGCTGACCCCGTTGACGATGAGTTTGCCGGGGGCATTGCCCTTGGGGGTGGAGTTGATCTGGCCGGTGATGCGAGCGGTATTGGCCTGCCCCACCGGTGTGTTGACCAACGACGCCGGGTAATTGACTGGCTGACGAAAGTTTTCGCCTTCGCCTTCAGGGGCACCTGTGCGCCAGCCTCCAACGGGCGTATCAAGTTTGACGGCGGCGAACGTCGTCGGCCCCACGCAAAAGGCGCAAATGAACAGCAAGACCTGTGGGTAACGGAGTTTCATGACCTATTCCAGCAAGAGGTGGCGGGCGAGCCCTTCGATGTAGGTTTCATCCTGGCCGTTGGGGTGTGCTTCGAAGGCCAGGTGCAGGTATTCGTGGGTCAGGTCGAGGCGGTCTTGCAGCGACAGCACGCCACGCACGTAAATGCGCTGGCGTTCGCGGTCGACAAAAGGACGGCCGAAAGCCAATCGGCAGACGGCGAAAGTGCCGACTTCGTTGTAGCCGACCTCGCTTTCCAGCCGCGAACGCCAGCCGCGGCGTTGCTTTAGCAGCCAGTCCTGCGCGGCGGGCAGCGCTTCGCAGGCGGCAACGGGATTGTCCCAGCGGCTGAGGCTGGCGCGTGGGTAGGCGTGCAGCAGAATGGTGTCGTAGCGTTGACCGGCATTGGCTTGCTCGACGGCTTGCAGCCAGGAGAGTTTGTCCGGCCCCGGTTGGTCGGAGTGATAGGTGACGGTGCTGCCGGCGAGGACCAGGTCGCTGGTCCACGCGGCGATGTTACGTGATTCGGTGGCGGCCGGGCGTGGGGCGACGCGCTGTCGGCTGCTGCTGTCGTCGATGCTCAGGCAATCACCGTTGCGGGTAGCGTTTTGCAGCAGGTAGGTGCGGATTGCGACGCTCAGGGCTTTGGCGGCTTCGGCGGGTTCGGGTCTGGCTTCGCGCTGCAGGACACGGGCGACGTACTCTTCGCGGTCCAGGCGGGCGACGAGTTTGTCTTTGAGCAAGAACAACTCGCCGTCGCTGTGAATATCGAGTTGATTGCCATTGGCGAACTCGACGCGATAGTCGCCTTGCAAAGGCCCGGGCCCTAGCACGCGATCCCCCGACAGCACGCGTTTCAGCGGATAACGCGCGAACAGGCCGACTTCGACACACTTCCCCGCCTCGGCTGGCCATGATGAGGGCAACACCGTCGCCAGTGCCTGACCGTAATTGCGCAAAACCATTTGACTGGTGCCACGGCCACCGGCCCAGATCGGCGTACCATCCGCCGTCCAGCCAGCGAATCCGCCTTGGCGCGACGAAGGATCCTGATCCCCCAGCCAGCTCCAGGTTTTCACCCGCAACCGACCGCCAAGCTCACCGACGACATTGCCGTCAGCCGCATTCAGCACCACATCGAGCAACACCCTTCGGGCCTGATCCTGCGCCGGCATCACGGCCAATACCTTCAGCAACTCAGCCACCGAAACCCGGGTCTGCGGTTGCAACGACGGCAAGTCCAGCAACCATTTCGGCGCTTGTCTCGCCTGCCAATACTCGCGCCACTCAGCGTCGGCAATGCCCAAACGCGCAGGCTCAAAATACAAGCCGCAGGACTTCACCAACGCCTGATCGCGATCGATCTTGCCGCCCGCGGTGCAGCAATACACTTCTTCCTTCGATTGCCCGCGACACTCATAAGCCGGTTCACGTGCGCCGGTATCCACCAGCCAGCCGTAGACAAAGAGTTTCCACAAACTGCCCAGCGGCGTCTGCAGATCAGCAGGCAATGGCTCACGCGAAATCACCTGCGTCCGGCTCAACGAGAGCCATTCACCCTTGAAGCCCAGGCGCAATGGCTCGTCCTGCGCTGTCGCCAGCGCAGGGATCAAACACAACAGCCACCAGACCAGACGCCGGGTCATGTCAGTGGACCGTGACCTGGCCGAGCGCCGGTTTCTGTTCCTGAGCCTGGTTCTGCGGTGCGTAGACTTGGGTGAAACGCACCGGCGGCAGGCTGAACTGACCTTTTTGTGAGAAGCGCACCAGATGACGCAGGCGCAATTCACCGCTCAAGGCATCCACCGGGATCGCGTAAGCCATTTGCCCCGGTTCGAAACGGGCCTTCTCCAGCGAGGTCGGCTCGGTGCCGGCCTTGCCCATCAGCTTGATGCCCCACGTGGTGCGCTCGACGTCCGCGCCCGGTGGCAACGGCACTTCGAGCATGCCATAGCGCAGAGGTTTCGCAGCCTTGCTGGTGATGATCACTTCGTCCAGGTACAGGCTGTCGCTGGACAACGGTTTGCTGCCGACGGCTTCGAGTTTGAATTCGAACGCTTCGTCACCCGGCACCAGACGTGACAGGCGACGGGTGATAGTCACGGCCATCGGGGCCACCGGCGGTTGCTTGCTCTGGAAGCTCAACGCGGCACGCAGCGGGCGTTCTTGCTCCCCGGTCAGCGACAACACTGCCGGCACGGGCGAAGCACCCTGCCACGTCCAATACATCTCACCGGTAGCGCTATGTTCTTTCTTCCAGCCTTCACCCGGTGCCAGTGCGATAGTGGGCGATGCCTGTTCGATGCTGCGTTGCAGCCAGGTCAGCGCCAAGGCGCGTTCCAGGGTCGATTGCTGTGGCAACAGACGTTGCAACAACGCTTGCGCATGCGCCTGATCGAAGGCTTGCAGCGACAGGTTCAGCGCTTCGACAAACGGTTGAGAGCTGGCGGCCACTTGTTGTTGCGCAGCCTCCAATTGACCATTGAACACCGACGGCAGATTGACCTTCGCCTGACGCGCCAAAGACGCAGTCAGCACCCGAGCGCTGGCCAGCCCTAATGCCGAATCCGGATCGCTCATGACCAGGCTCTCTGCGCCATCGTCCATCATGCTCGCCGCATGGCCTTCGCCGGCTTTCACCAGATCGTCGATCAAGCCGCTGAGCAGCGTATTCACCGGCAATTGCATCTGCTTGGCAAACGACAGAATCAACGCCCGCTGCAACAGCGGCGTGTTCTGCGACTGCTTGGCGTACACCTCCAACACCCGCTGCCAATGCTCCGGCGGCAGGCTCAGTTCCAGCGCTTTGCTGGCGTGCCAGTCGGCGTAATAGGCGTAAGCGGTGAGGAACGCATCCGGCTCACCGTTAAAGCCCCACCAGGTGAAGCTCGCCGACGGTCCGGCCATTTGCACCAACCGCAGGCGGCTGTTCTGCATGATCAAACGCAAGCGATCGCGGATCTGCGGGTTCGACGACAAGGTCGGATAAGCGATGCTCAGCGGCAGCAAACGGCTGGCGGTCTGTTCGACGCCGCCGTATGGATAGCTCAGCAGATCATCAAGCGCCGAACGGAACAGCGCTTGCGGGCTGTCATCCAGACGCAGGCGAATATCCGTGGCGTCTGCCGGCAAGGTCAGCGGCGTATCACCGCTGGCCACATCCAGACTTTGGCTCTGAGTCACCTGCCAGCCTTCGCCGGTCGCGGTCAGGCGCACCGCCAAGGCATCAGCGGTTTTGCCGTCCTGCACCAGCTCGGCAGTCCACTCGCCATTGGCCACTGTGAACGCCGGCAAGGCGATGTAGTTGATACCGTTGTTCAACATGACCGGCACCCGTTGTTCGGCGCCCGCGTAATGAATCACCAACTCAGCCTTGACCGGTTGCTCGGCCTGACTGAACGCGAACACACCGAGATCCGGTTTGTCGCCGTTGCGGAATTTGCTCGGGCCGCTCCACTTCAGATACAGCGGCTTTTCCGAGCGCACAAATTGCTTCTTCTGCCCGACCTGGCCGTCATCGGCGATGGCCCGGGCGGTGATGCGCCAGCGGGTCAGCGAGTCCGGCATCTTGAAGGTAAAGCGGGTTTTGCCGTTGGCGTCGGTGATCAATTCGGGCTGCCACGCGGCGGTGTCGACGTCTTCGCGACGCGGCCGCTCCAACACTTTCACGCCACGCTCGCTGCGATTGGCTTTACCCGGTGCGCCTGGGCTGCCCGGCAATGCGACGTCGTAGCTGATGAACGACAAACTGGCGCTGGTGCGCACGTTATTGCGGCGCGGGTGATAGAAGAACTGATCGATGGTCGGCGCGACTTCCGGTTGCAGCGCGTAGACCATTTCGTCGACCACACTGACCGTCAGGTGCGCCGGAATCGGCTTGCCGGCGAACTGGGTGGTCAGGTCAACCGACACGGTATCGCCTGGCTGATACGCCTCTTTATCGGTGGTGATTGCCACGTCGATTTGCGGCGCTACAACTTTGATACCGGCGTTCTGGAAGCTGTATTGGCCACCCTTGGTGTAAAGAACCGAGAACGTCAGGTTCGGCGCGAAGTTGTCCTTCACCAGGATGCGCGCGCGGTATTGGGTGTCGCTGAGTTTTTCCATCTTCAGCCAGTCGCTGCCCTTGGACAGCAACGCCGTGGCCTCGACCTTGTCACGCTCAAGCGACAACAGCGCATCGATGATCGGCTCGGGGAAAGTGATCAACGCGAGCGCTTCGTCGCCCGCCTTGTACTCGGGTTTGTCGAGGACGATTTCCACGGTGCCGGGCACCGCTTTGACGCCATCGCCGGTGACCGAATGACCGGTCGCGCCAAGCATGCGGCCATGAGCATCCTTCAGCGTCAGGTTGTAAGTGCCCGGACGGTCGAAGGCCAGGGTGAAGCCTTTATCTTTGGCAACGAGTTTACCTTCTCCAGTGGTTTGATCTTCGAGTCGCACCCAGCTATAGCTGCCGGGCACAACCGATTTGCTTTGCTCGCTACCACCTTCGTTCGAATAGCTGAATGCAACCTTACCGCCCACTGCGCTGAACCGCTGAGGCGCGCTCAAGCGGAAACTGGCGGCGCCACGGTCGATGAGGATTTCCTTGGTGGTCTTGACCCGATACGCCGCGCCATCGCTGGCGAACACGGTGAGCATGTAGCGGCTCGGTTTCTCGGCGGCGGGCAGATCGAGGCTCGCGTTGCCCTTGGAATCAGTGGTCAGTTCGGCGCTGGTCAGCTCCACCGGGAATTGCCCGAGGTATTGCAGCTCGTTATCGACCATCGACAATTGTTGGGCGCGCAGGCTCAGGCTCAACTTGGCGTTGGCCACGGGTTTACCGTCCGGGTACAACAACACCAGACTGCCCTTCACCGGTTCGCCGGTGCGGTAATCCTGCTTGGCCAGGTTCAGGGAAATCTCGAAGTGCGGCTTGATGTATTCAGCGACACGGAAGGCACTGCTGTAGGCCTGATCCTTGTAGCTGAAACGCAGCTCATAGCCACCCGCCACCGCGTTGTCCGGCAACTGGAAACGGCCCTGAGTGCCAGCCTTGGAATCGAGCTTCAACGCCAACGATTGCAGCGCCGTACCCGTGGCATCGAGCACGGTCACATTGACGTCGGCAGCGGTCGGCGCCACGGAGTCCCGTGCATTCTTGAACTCGCGGCCGACGATTTTCAGCGACACCCAATCCCCCGGCCGATACAGCGGCCGGTCGGTGAACGCATAGAGTTTGGTGTCGTAGATTTCGCTGTCGTAATAGAAGTTCTCGGAGACGAACACCCCGCCCTCTTCATCCTCGCCGATCACGAACGAACGCTCCGGGCTGACGTGTTTCAGTCGCAGCAAACCATCGGCATCAGTCGCGCCGCTGCTCATCACGCCCAGGCCGTCGGTCCACAGCACATTGACCTTGGGCACCGAACTGCCTTCATGTTTGCGCGCGGCCCACACCAGCAATTCATCGCCGGCAATCTTGCTCACGGCCACCGTGTTGGAGACGAAGACCATGGTGGTCGCGCGGTACTTGCCGATCAGCGCTTCCACCAGATACAGGCCCGGTTTCAGGTTGCCCAACGGGATGTACACATTGCCCGGCGAGACACTGACGAACTCGCTGGAAGAACCGGCCAGGTTCACGCCCTCAGGCGGCTGGATCGGTTTGGCTTGCCACAGCGGATAGCGGAATTGGCTGACCACCGGCAGGCCCGGAATCAGCGCGAACTGCGGCTGAGCGTCGTAGGGCGTTGGCGCGGCGATGGCGGTGCCCATCTTCAGTTCCGGCACTTCCTCGGTGACTTGTTGACGCGACTCGTAGGAAAACGCCCGCTGCATCACCCGACGGGATTTGCGGTACCAGTTGTCCCACAGGTACGCGAGGGTGTTCGACAGGCCCTCGCCCTTGAACTGGCCGTCGCTGACTACGCGGTGCAGGTTCTTCTGTCGCTTGAGGAAATCCAGCGGCTTGTCGATGCGATACACACGAATGTCCGCGCCGCCGTAAGGCTCCATGCGGAACCGGCGGTAATCGCGGCCCGGTGCTTCGAGGCGAACCATCGCCTGTTCGTCGCTGGCGAAACTGCTGTCGGCCAGCAGGAAGAAACTCTCACCGGCCACCGGCGTATAGCCGCTCGGCTCGACGGTGTCTTCGGCATTGACCGTGGCTAATGGAGCCAGCAGGACCAGCAGCAGTGGAATTCGAGAGCAAATGCGCAGCATGCGGGCACCGATCATTGGGAGAGAAAGTTCAGTCGATAGACGCCGATGAAGTTGGGGTTGGCTGCGTCGGGTATCCATCGGGTGTCCTTCCATGTCATGAGTTGTTGCAGGCTTGCGGAGCGCATGCCGTTGTCGGTTGGGGTTGAGGTACCGGTGTGATAGGCGATGAAGCGGCCCATCCAGATCATCAGGTGCTGGTCGTCGCCCTGATCGAAAAACATCAGGTCGCCGGGTCTAGCCTGGGCCAGGTCGCGGCCGACCAGATGACTGTTGAACTGGATCAGTTTGATCGCGTTGACGTAAGGCCCGACCTTGCCGCCGCCCTGCTGCCATTGCTGGGCGAGGCCGCGCTGGGCGTCGCTCAGTTGCAGTTCCGGTGGCAAGTAACGGTTGGACAGGCCATTGCTGCGCAGCCATTTGTCGTCATGGACTTTCAGCGCTTCGTTGGCGGCGAACCGCACCAGCCCGGCGCAGTCCTGCTGATACCAGCGCGGGCTCGGGCCTTGGGTCAGTTGTTCCTGGGCGATGCGCACGAACCAGGCGCGAAATACCTGGGATTGCTGCGGGTCGAGCGCCGGGGCTTCGCTGGCAAAGGTGCGAGTCCCCAGCAGCAACGCCAACAGGCCGAGGCCTCGGATGAAGGCGGTCACAGGGCTTTCCACTCCAGCGGCAACCACTGCCAGTGGCCGTCGGGCTCGCTGCCTTTGGGCAAGGTCAGGGCGTATTTGCCATAGCCGCCGAGGGTGCGCAATTTCGGAATCAGGTAGGTTTGCGCGGCGTTGTAGAACACCGGTTCCATGTCTTGCGGCAGGCTATCGAGGGTTTCCTGCTGCATCAGTTGCGCCATGGAATCCGGGCCGAAATAGATCGGCATCAGCAGCTCTTTCGGCAGCACGTCAGCCAGCGGTGGGAAGCGTTTGTCCAAGGTGCCCAGCGCTTTGTCGACGAGTTTGTCGTCGAGGGAGAACAGCAGTGTCGAACCGTGGCGCGCCAGGCTTACGCGCATAAAGGCTTTGCCGGTGATCGCGTCCGGTTGCTCGGCATCCTTGGCCTTATAGGGGCCGAAGTTGGAGCTGACCTGGCGCTGCCACTCATGGGTCTGGCCTTGCTGTTTCTCGACAACCGGGAACGCGTGATCAGGGACTTTGCCTTCGTAGGCACCGACCATCGAGCCGAACAGGTTGCCCAGGTCGCCGTCGAGTTTGGCGCTGTCATCGTCATTCAGGCTGGCCACCAGCAGCGGCGTGTACAGCCGCGACTCGGCGTACCAGCACAGGCCGGCCGCACCGGCCATGTGTTCGGTCAAGGCTTGGGCCACGGACTCTTCGGCGCCGAGTTTCACCAGCAGCGGTTTCTGTTGTTCGGCAGCCAGTGGCAAGGCCACGCAGGCGCTGGCGCCCATCGGCATGGCTTGCCAGATCGGTTTGAAGTCGAAGTCTGGTTGGTTGTCCAGTTCGTCCATGGCGAGGAAGCTGTGCCAACCCTTGTCGTCCATGTCGAAACGCAGGCCGGCGAAGTTCGGGATGAAGCGCTGGTAACCCATGGCCAGAACGCTAGAGTTGACCGAGAGGCGCTGTTTCACCTCGGGTGTACGCGGTGGCAGACCGAAGGCTTCGGGGAACAGTTTGTCGCCGTTGAGCAGTGCAGCGATGGCCTTGGTCGAAACGCTGCCGGTGTCCTCCGAGGCGCCGTTTTCCGGATCGTAGAGCTTGGCCGGATTGGACAGCACCACCAGTTTGTCGCCGTGGGAGGCGAACACCAATGACTTGCTGGCGTTGTAGTTGAGCTGATAAAGCGTGACAGCGTCGGCGCCGACTTTCACCTCACTGAGTTTGCTCAGCTGCGTATCATCCAGCGCCACTTTCGCCAGCGGCTCCAGCACCTTGGCCAGCCCGCCGCGATCCATCACCAACAGGAAATCCTTGAGACGCCCATCCGCCCCGCGCCACAGCGCCACATCCGCCGGTTGATCGAAGAGTTGCTCGATCAGGCTGTCTTGCAACTTCAGGTCATGCTCGTAAATGATCCGCCGCAGACTGCCGATCAGCCCAAGGCGATCCGCATGCGCTTCGTAATAGAAGACAAAATCTTCGGTCAGGGTTTCCTTGAGAAACGGCACCGCCAGCAAATCCTTGGGCAGTTGGCTCAGGGAATGGGTTTCGAGCAGACCGTCCGGCCGGCTCATGCCCAGTTTGTCACTGGCCAGTTCCGCCGGCGGAGCCTTGGGTTTGTTCAGGAACCACCCCAACCCGCCCGCCACGCCGGCCACCAGGCACAGCCCGACCAGCAGCGCCGGCCAGCGACGGGAAGTGTTGGCAGCAGATGTATCGGCGGCTGGAGAAGCAGTGTTATCACTCATGTTCACAAACCCAATTCATCCGTGGTGCGGGATGTTTAATAGTTGAAAGTCTTGACCAGCAGCAGGTCGCCGATCGCCCGCAAAGGCACGATGAAGGTCTCGCGTTTTTCGTCGACGGTGTTTTCGTTGAGCACCAGATTGATTTGCGAGGTGATCACCTCGTTCTGGTTGCTGGTCTCATCGAAGTTATAGCCGCCGCTGCCGAAGTTGCCCCAATAGTTCACGTAAACCAGATAAGTGCCATGCATCGGCGCGGTCATGGTGAACATTTCCGGGCCGGGGCCATCGACGCCGTCCGGGTCCAGCCCGCCGCCATTGCTCATCGCCGGGCGAGCCCAGAACGCATGCTGGCCGTCGGGGGTAATGATGTGCAGATCGAGTTCGGCCTTGGGATCGTCCCAGCCCAGCACCACGCGAATGCGCGCCGGCGTGCGCAGGTTGTTGGCTTCATAGAATTGAACGCGCTTGAGCGACTTGCCCTCGGAACTGCGCACTTCGACGCTGTTGGACCCGGCGCCGAACGCATACGGCCGGGCAAAACGTCCTTGGTCGTCGGTGTACAAATTCAGGGGATTGCCGTTGACCGCCAGGCTGTGCGGCGGACGAAGTGTGCCGAGGGCCTTGAGCTGGCCTTCGATCATCGTGCGATTGCGCTGCACGCCCCGGTCGATGGGCGGCGTGGGATAGGCGACGCGAGGGTTTTCGCTGCGGTCCAGCAGACCGTGATAGCGCCAGCCGCCCACCGGCTCCGACAACTCGGCCGTGGGCTCGGCCCATGCAACCTGAGCGCAGACCAGCGTGATCAGCAGTGAAAGAACACAACGCATGTAACGCCTCCTGCCATGCATAACGAAACCTGGCGCCCGATCCTCGGCGTGGTGTTTGACTTTGACTGCTGGGCCAGTTAAGGCGCGGAACCTGTGGGAGCGGGCTTGCTCGCGAAGACGGCGGCACATCCAGCATTGATGTCGCCTGATACACCGCTTTCGCGAGCAAGCCCGCTCCCACATGGATTGCGCTTAACTAACTGGCATTACGCCACAGGCCGGCAATATAACATTGCCAACAGTGCATTTTTCCGATCTTTTTTGTGAACCGGGCTGCATTTTTTCCGATAACCCGGTCGTCGCCCCCGCCGTCATTCAGCAGATTCCGGGTCTTTAATGGTTGCAGGATTTAAAGCCACCGCAACCCACTGCACACGCATCGGGAGACTGGACATGAAAATCGTCGTCATTGGCGGTACCGGACTGATCGGCAGACACCTGTGCAAAAACCTGCAAGACCTGGGGCATGAAGTCCTGGCCGCATCACCGAGCACCGGCGTCAACGCCCTCACTGGCGAAGGACTGCAAAACGCCTTGCAAGGCGCCGACGTGGTGGTCGACGTGGCCAACTCGCCCTCCTTCGAAGACGCCGCCGTGCTCGATTTCTTCGAAACCAGCGGGCGCAACCTGCTTGCTGCCGAGAAATCCGCAGGCATCAAACACCACGTCGCCCTGTCGGTGGTGGGCACCGAACGCATGCTCGACAGCGGTTACTTCCGGGCGAAAATGGCGCAGGAAACACTCATCAAAAACTCAGGCAGCCCCTACACAATCCTGCGGGCCACGCAGTTCTTCGAATTCATCGGAGCCATTTCGTACTCAGGCGTACAGGAAGGCGACACCGTGCGTTTGACCTCCGCCGAGCTGCAACCGATTGCCGCGGTCGATGTCGCGACGGCGCTGGCGAAAGCCGCCGTACAAGTGCCGAGCAACCAGACCCTGGAAGTAGCCGGCCCTGAACGCTGGCCGCTGGTGGAGTTCGTGCGCCTGTTTTTGCAACACACTAACGACCCGCGCCAGGCCCAACCGGACGACACGGTCCCCTACTTCGGTGCGCCGATCGATGACCACTCGCTGACGCTTGGAGAACACCCCATCATCGGGCCGACGCGCTTCGAAACCTGGCTCAAGAGCAGCGTTTGATACTCAAACGAGGGCCCTACACCAACCGCTCGATTTTCTGATGCTGCCAGACCATTTTGTAATACAGCGTCTGCAGCATCAGCATGCCCAGATACGCCACCGGAAACGCCATCCACACACCTTGCAGCCCAAAACGCGCATCCAGCAGATACGCCACCGGCAACTGCACCCCGACCACACAAACGATCGAAACCGCCACCGGCACCAACACCGTGCCGCTGGCGCGCATGATGCCGCCGATGATCGCCTGAAAGCCAAACACCAACAGGCTCCAGAGCATAATGTGCAACAGGTGTTCGGCCATCACCCGCGTGGAATCATCCGTGAGAAACAACCCCAGCAACCAGTGCGACAACAGATACCCCAACACCACCAAACCACCGGTCAGGCACACATTGATCAACAACCCCGTGCGCAGAATCGGCCCCATACGCTCGATACGCCCGGCCCCGATAGCCTGCGCACCGAGAATCGACGCCGTGATCGCAATCGACAACGCCGGGAACTGCACGTAATTGACGATCTGCGTCACCGCCCCATACGCCGCCGTCGCCTGAGAACCGTGCTGGTTCACCAGTGCCAGAATCACCAACTCCGACAACGACAGCACTACCATCTGCAACCCGGTCGGTAGCCCGATGCGCAGCACCTTGCCGAGGATCTCCATGTCCAGCCGCATCGCCGCCAACATCTCCCGATCCGGCGCCAACGGATGCCCCTTGCGAATCAACCGCCACGCCAGCCACCCCATCGCCGACAAGTTACCCACCAACCCCGCCCACGCCGCACTCTGAATTCCCATCGACGGCAGCCCCAACCACCCGAGAATCAACACCGGCGTCAGCGCCAGCCCGACACACGTCGACACCACCAGCGCCAACAACGGCGACAGCGTATCGCTCACCCCACGCAGCAACTGCGTAAACAACACAAACACCAACAGCGACGGCATGATCCACATCATCACCTGCGCATACGCCACCGCATCGTCCAGCACATCCGCCGGCATCCCCAAACCCTGCAACGCCGGCCGCGCAAACACACTGCCCAACACCGCCGCCACCAACCCGATCATCGCCCCCAACAACAACGTCGAACCGGCGATGGCCTTCACCAAATGCGGCTCACGAGCGCCCCAGGCCTGGCCGATCAACACCCCAGCGCCCGCGCCGAGGCCGATGACCAGGGCGATGAAGAAGAACACGATGGGGAACATGCCCGATACCGCCGCGAGAGCCTGGGTGCCGAGCATTTGGCCGATGTAGATGCTGTTGATCGTGCCGGACATGGATTGGAGGAAATTGGAGAGGACCATGGGGGCGAGGAATAGGAGGTAGGTTTGCCAGAGGGGGTGGGATTTGGTGG